>NZ_JBJHAG010000002.1:0-275596 GCF_054050925.1 Modestobacter sp. SYSU DS0657
CCGGAAGTGGAAGCGGCGTGAGTCGTGGAGCTGACCGGTACTAATAGGCCGAGGGCTTGATCACACACACCATCCAGCCTTCTAGCAAGTGATGTGTCGCGTCCACTGTGCAGCTCTGAAACGACGAGCACCCCCTGTTGGTGGGGGTGTCGACGGTTTCACAGTGTTACGGCGGTCATGGCGAAAGGGAAACGCCCGGTCTCATTCCGAACCCGGAAGCTAAGCCTTTCAGCGCCGATGGTACTGCCCGGGGGACCGGGTGGGAGAGTAGGACGCCGCCGGACAATCTTTCCCGGAACGGGGTCGCAGCCACAGGCTGCGGCCCCGTTCCGGCGTTTCCGGGGTCGGTCACCGGCCGCACGGACTCCCGGGTTGGTCCCGGCCGCGCGAGGCCCGGCGTCCGCGCCAGGAGCACAGCCAGGATCACAGCGCGGCGGTGGGGCTCACGCGCCTTCCACGCGGCAGCCCGGGCCCCGGCGTCGACGGTGGAGTCCACGCGGACAGCCCCCGCCCGCGTTCGGCGCCGAGAAGGGGGCGCGACGGTCCCGGGCCCGCGGGCACCCGCTGATCGGCGTCACGTGACGGAAGAACCCCCGGACACGCGGTGGCGCCGCATCCCTCAACGGCGACGATCCGGTGGCGCCGGCGGGCGGGCTCGTGAACGTGGTTCACGGGTGGGGTCCCGTTGACGACCGGCAGGGCATCGGCGCGACTGGCGCGTCGGCGATGTTCTCTCGGTGGCTCTGTTCTCTCGGTGGCTCTGGTGTCTCCGCACTGGAAGGACCGGCACCCCGCTGCAGGGAGCCCGATGCGCGTCGCGTGACGTTGATCGGGCGTCGCCCCCCGGGCAGCCGAGTGGCCGGCCACCTCGGGTGACCGGCCACTCGCCTCGCCGTCCTCAGGTCAGGGCACTGCGCGGCGCAACCCGGCCCAGGACAAGCCGGCGAGCACCACCCCGGCAACGGTGGGCAGCAGCAACGTGTAGGTGTGCACGGTCTGGTCGCCCAGCCAGCGGCCGACGGTCGCCCACGCGTCCAAGCCGGTGATGAGGATGGTCAGTCCGCCGAACAGGAGGAGCGCGCCGATGCCCAGCGCCCACATGCCGGCCGTCCCCCACCTCTTGTAGACGACGCCTATCGCCATGCCGAGGAACGCGCAGGCGAGCATGGGGAGGCCGTACACCAGGGCCTGCAGCGCCGGATTGCCCACGTTCAGCGGGCCAGGGGCCCAGAAGCGCAGTCCGACGCCCCAACCACCGGTGGCGCTCTCGACGGCCTGCAGCACCGTCAGGGCGATGCCGTACCCCAGGGACTGGACGGCGGCGACCAGGGCGGTCCCCAGGTAGAACGTCCGCCGGCTGAGGCTCACGCCCATGGCGAAGGGGAACATCTGGGTCACCGCCTGGATGAAGACGATGAGCACGGTGATGTAGAGCGAGGCGAGCCCGCCGGTGGTCCCGCCGCCGGGCTCCCGCGCGGCGACGTCGCCCAGTCCCCAGATGCCCAGGTTGATCACGAAGCTGATGGTGACGACCATCCACGGAACGCCCAGGATCACCAGCGGGTGCGCCAGGTGCATGCGGGCGGTGGCCAGGACGCGGTTCATCGGGAGACCTCCTCGAGGGCCCGGTCGCCGGGGGCTCCCGGCCCGCCGGTCGCGGCCTGGCTCAGCGCGACCACCAGTTGCTGGATCGGCGTCGGTTCGACGGTGAGGCCTGCTCGGGTGGCGGCTTCGCGGTCGGCGAGCGAGCCGGCCCGGACGATCGCGCGTGCGTGCCCGGCCAGGGACTCGGTGCGCAGCACCTGGTGTCCGGCGCCGAACGCGGCCACCGCGGGTGCGGAGCCGGACACCGTGAGCGCGGTGGCCCGCAGGGTCTCCGCGTCCGAGTCGAGCAGTACCCGGCCCCGGTCGATCAGGACGACGTGCTCGAGCAGGTCGCTGATCTCCTCGATCAGGTGCGTGGAGAGCACGACGGTCCGCGGGTGCTCGGCATAGTCGGCCAGCAGGCGGTCGTAGAACAGCTGCCGGGCGACGGCGTCCAGTCCGAGGTACGGCTCGTCGAAGAGGGTCAGCGGCGCGCGTGAAGCCAGTCCGAGCACGACGCCGACGGCGGAGGTCATGCCGCGGGAGAGCTTCTTGATCGCCCGCTTGCGGGGGAGGTCGAAGTCGTCCAGCAGCTGCTCGGCCAGGTCCCGGTCCCAGCGGGGGTACAGCGTCGCGGCCACGTTGACGGCGTCCCGCACCCGGAAGTGGTCGGGATAGCGCTGGCTCTCCTTGATGAAGCAGACCTGGCTGAGCACGGAGTCGTTCTCGTAGGGGCGACCGCCCAGCACCTCGACCCGACCGGACGTCGGCACGCGGTGCCCGGTGAGCAGCTGCATCAGGGTCGTCTTGCCCGCGCCGTTGCGCCCGAGCAGCCCGGTGATGGTGTCGGCCTGGAATCCGACGGAGACGTCGGTCAGGGCGGTGTGGCCCCGGAACCGCATGGTGACCCGGTCGAGGGTGGCGGCGGTGCTCATGGCCGGCCCGTCCGTTCCCGGAGCATGGCGGCGATCTCGGGCACGCTGATCCCGACCTTCTCGGCCTCGACCAGCAACGGCGTCAGGTACTGGTCGGCGAACTCGCTGCGCCGCCGCTTCAGCAGCTGCTCGCGGGCGCCGGTGGCGACGAACATCCCCACTCCTCGTCTCTTGTAGAGGACCCCGTCCGCGACCAGTTGGTTCAGGCCCTTGGCGGCGGTTGCGGGGTTGATGCGGTGGAACGCGGCCAGCTCGTTGGACGAGGGGGCCTGGCTCTCCTCCGGGAGGGAGCCGTCGACGATCGCGTCCTCGAGCTGGGTCGCGACCTGCCGGAAGATCGGGCCGGCGTCCTCGTTCACGTCGCCCCGGCACCAACGAGACGAGCCTGGCGGCCCGTTGGTTCACTACTCATGTAATGAACCATAGATCTCGCCGTGCCGCGGGCACAAGGGACCTGCGCCGGCGGCCGGCGCGGAGGGGCGCCCCTCGGCCGCGGTGGACCGAGGGGGCGGAGTGGGTCGGCTCTGCTGCTCGTCCTCGTTGCCGGCGGCCTGGTCGAGCACCTGGGGGTCGTCGTCGGGACTGGTCGTGCGGACCTCCTGGACGGTGGGCGTTGCGAGCGGGCCCTGCCCGGCAGTGTCCCGGTGACCCCTTCGGTGGAGATCACACGGTCGTAGTCGCAGCTCGACTCCAGTCCGGTACGAGATCGGCCGATGACGGGAGGACCAACTGATCTCATCTCGGGAGCCACCTCGGTGTCGTCGCTCACCCCCTCCTTCCTGCGCCGCAGCGTGCGCACGAAGCTCATCGCCGCCTTCCTCGGCGTCGCTGCCCTGTTGGTCGCGCTCGGTCTGACCAACGTCGGTCAGATGAACTCCATCCACGGGCAGGTGGAGGACCTCTCGGCCCGGGACGTCACCCCGCTGGCGCACCTCCAGCAGCTGACCGACGACTACCAGTCCTACTCGGTGCACGGCCTGGTCGCCGGTCTGAGCGCCGCCACGGGCGACCTGGCCACCGCCCAGCTGCAGGGCGGGCTGCAGGTCGAGTCGAAGGCCGCCACCGACGCCTCGGTCGCCGCCGTCGTCGACACGGTCCCCGCGGAGTTCCGGGCGCAGGCCGAGGCGCTGCGCGACCAGTGGGTCGAGATGGTCGACACCGACGTCGCCTACCAGGCCGGGCTGCAGGCCGGGCTCCCCAACGCCAAGGAGCTCGGCGACATCGCCACGGCGGCGTACCTGGACCTGCAGCAGCAGGTCGGCGAGCTCGCCGACGCGCTGGTCGCCGACGAGGAGGCCAGCCGGGAGACGATCGGCGACAGCTTCTCCTCCGCGGAGACCCTCACCCTGATCCTGCTGGCCGCCGGCGTCCTGCTCGCGGTCGGACTGGGCTGGTTCATCGCCCGCGACATCCGCAGCCGCATCGAGCCGGTCCGCGCGGCCGCCGACGCCCTGGCTCGCGGCGACCTGACCTACCAGATCGACCGCACGTCCGAGGACGAGCTCGGTCAGCTGAGCGGTGCGCTGTCCCAGGGCGTGTCCCGGATCCGCGAGATGGTCGCCGACGTGATCGGCTCGGCCGGCTCGATGACCGGCCTGGTCCACGAGCTCACGACCGCCACCGCGGACGTCGTCGATGCCTCCCGCACCGGCGTCGACCACGCGCACACGGTCTCCGGGACCGCTCAGTCGGTCTCCGGCAACGTCGCGCAGCTGGCCACCGGCGCCGAGGAGATGACCGCCTCCATCCGCGACATCTCCCGCTCCGCCCAGCAGGCCGCGGCCGTCGCCGACGACGCCGTCCGGATCGTCGCCAGCACCAACGACACGCTCAACCAGCTCGGCAACTCCTCCGCCGAGATCGGCAACGTCATCAAGGTGATCACCGGCATCGCCGAGCAGACCAACCTGCTGGCGCTCAACGCCACCATCGAGGCGGCTCGCGCCGGGGAGCTCGGCAAGGGCTTCGCCGTCGTCGCCACCGAGGTCAAGGAGCTGGCCCAGGAGACCGCGAAGGCCACCGAGGACGTCTCGATGCGGATCCAGGCGATCCAGGCCGACTCCGGTCAGGCGGTGCAGGCGATCGCCCAGATCGGTGAGACCGTCGGGCAAATCAACGAGCTGCAGGCGACCATCGCCGCGGCGGTGGAGCAGCAGACCGCCGCGGCGGCGGAGATCGACCGGAACATCGGCGTCGCAGCCGAGGGCAGCCGGGACATCGCCTCGGGCGCGGAGGCGGTCACCGGTTCGGCCGAGACCAGCGCCGAGCGCGTCGAGGCCACCCGCAGCATCGCCGACCAGCTGGCCGGCCGGGCCGCGGACCTGGAGAGCCGGGTCGCGCAGTTCGTCGTCTGACGCTCCGCCCGGCACGGGGTCCCGGCGCTGCCGGGATCCCGTGCCGCGGCCGTCAGCGGCTCAGCTCACCCCGGGCGACGGAGACGCCGGAGTGGGTTCTTCCGGCCCAACCCCGGTCCTGGATGCAGCGCTGGTCGGATCCGGGTTCAGCCGGCCAGCGCGCGGGCCAGCACCTCGAGATCCGCCGGTGCCGCGTCCAGGTGCGGTGACACCCGCAGCACCGGGCCGCTCAGCTCCGCCCGGGCCCGCTCCCGGCCGACGGCGGTGACGACGACGCCGTGCTCGACCCGCAGCCGCTGCACGGTCCCGCGGACGTCGACACCGGCCGGTGGGCGCAGGGTGGTGATCGCCGTCGGCTCCTCGGGTGGCTCGACCACCGCCCAGCCGCCGCACCCGTCCAGCAGGTCGCGGGTGGCGCGGCCCAACGCGGCCAGCCGGGCCCGCACCCGGTCCGGCCCGGCGGCCAGGTGCTCACCGACGGCCAGCACCAGCCCGACCCGGCCGGCGATGTGCGCCTCCCGGGCCTCGTACCAGCGGGCGTGGTCGACGCCCGCGCCGCCGTCGTCGTACAGCCCCGGGTCGGTCTGCGGTGCCATCCGCGCGGTGACCGACGGCCGCACCGCCAGGAACCCCACGCCCCGGGGGCCGGCCAGCCACTTGCGCGAGGTGCCGTACGCGGCGTCGGCGGGCAGGTCGCAGTCGACCTGGCCCAGCGCCTGTGCCAGGTCGAGCACCACCGGGACGCCGAGGGCCCGGCAGACCGCCGCGACCTCCCGGGCCGGCTGGACGACGCCCCGGTGGCTGGCCACGACGGTGAGGTGCACCAGCGCGGGTGGGTCCGCGCGGAGCGCCCGCTCGACCCCCTCGACGTCGGCCCGGCCCAGGTCGTCGGTGGGCAGCAGCACCGGGGTCAGGCCGGCCGCGGTGAACGCGGTGACGTTGTGCCAGTACTCGTTGGGGAGCAGCGCGACGGTGCTGCCGGCGGGCAGCCGCCACCCGGCGAGCAGCGTGCGCAGCGAGTCCTGCGCACTGGTGGTGAAGGCGACGTCGGCGGCGGCCATCCCGACCAGCCCGCCGATGACCGACCGGCCCTGCTGCAGCAGCCCCTCGGCGGCGGCCTCGGCGACGTAGCCGCCGAGCTCCGCCTCGTGCCGGGCGTGCCGGGCCACCGCGTCCAGCACCGCGGTGCTCTGCCGGCTGCACGCCGCGGTGTCCAGGTGGGTGCCGGCCGCGCGGGGGCGGGCCGCGCGCCAGGAGTCGCCCAGGTCGTCGTGGGGGAGGCGGGAGGGGTGGTCGCTCACCCGCACGACGCTAGGTCAGCGGGGTCCGCGGGCGACCGGTCCACCGCAAGGCCACTCCCCGACGGGAGCCGGCGGCGCACGCCTCCGCGGGAGGAGCAGGGCGGACCGGGTCAGGCGGGGGTGGCGAGGGAGAGGGCGAAGTCGCCGGCGGGGTCGGTCCACCAGTGCGTGACCCGCAGACCCGCGGCGGTGAGCTCGGACTCCACCCGCTCGCGGCGGAACTTCGCCGAGATCTCGGTGCGCAGCTCCTCCCCGGCGACGAAGGGCACCTCCAGGTCGAGGGCGGCCACGCGCACCACCTGGTCCCGCACCGAGCGCAGCCGCATCTCGATCCACTCCCGCTCGGCGTCCCAGACCGCGACATGGGCGAACGCGTCGAGGTCGAAGTCGGCCCCGAGCTCCCGGTCGAGCACCGCCAGCACGTTGCGGTTGAACGCGGCGGTGACCCCGGTCGCGTCGTCGTAGGCGCGCACCAGCCGGTCGGGGTCCTTGACCAGGTCGGTGCCGAGCAGGAAGGCGTCGCCGGGCTGCAGGGTGGCGGCGAGCGCGCGCAGGAAGGCGGCGCGGTCGGCCGGCTCCAGGTTGCCGATGGTGGAGCCGAGGAACGCGACCAGCCGGCGGCCCTGCCGCGGCAGCTCGGCCAGGCCGGTGGTGAAGTCGGCGACGACGGCATCCACGGCCAGCCCTGGGCGTTCGGCGGCCAGCGCCGTGCCGGCCGCCCGCAGCACCGACGGGTCGACGTCGACCGGCACGAACCGGCGCAGGGTGCCCGCCCGAGCCAGGGCGTCGAGCAGCAGCCGGGTCTTCTCCGACGTCCCGCTGCCCAGCTCGACCAGCGTGTCGGCGCCGGTGGCCGTGGCGATCTCCCCGGCGTGGTCCGCCAGCAGCGCCCGTTCGGTGCGGGTCGGGTAGTACTCGGGCAGCCGGGTGATCTCGTCGAACAGCTCGCTGCCGCGCTCGTCGTAGAACCACCGCGGCGGCAGCGTCCTCGGCGTCGAGGTGAGGCCGGCCAGCGCGTCGGCGCGCAGCGCGGCGCCGGTGTCGACCGGGCCGAGGTGGTCGGTCAGCGAGAAGGGCACGGGGCGGGCTCCGATCCGTCCAGCGGGGTGAGCGTGAGGCCGTCGGGGGTGACCTCGACGAGGGTCCGGTCGGGGACGCACGCCCACCGGGGGTCGTCGTCCCAGGGTTCGCTGGCCAGGGCCGTCCCCTCGTCGGTGACCAGGACCGACAGGGTGTCGCCCCAGGTGGTGGCCAGCAGCCGGGCGCCGTCGGCGGCGAGCAGGTTCAGCCGGGCGCCGGGGTCGGCGGCGCCGACCTCGCGGACGGTGTCGGCGAGGGCGGCCAGGCCCCGGCGGAACACCAGCGCGGCCAGCAGCGCGCTGTCCACGGTGGACTCGGCGTCGGCCGTGGGCGGCAGCACGGCGCGGTCGACCCGGCCGTTGTGCGACAGCAGCCACCGGCCGTCGGTGAACGGCGCGACCGCGCTCTCCTCGATCGGCATGCCCACCGTCGCGGACCGGACGGCGGCCAGCACGCAGCCGGCGGAGACGGCCGGGGCGACCGAGGCGAACGACGCGTCGCCCCACAGGGGGCGGGCCGAACGCCAGCGGGCCGGCTCTACCCGGCCCGGCGCCCAGAAGCCCACGCCCCAGCCGTCGGCGTTGACCGTGCCGTACCGCTGCCGGCGTGGGGCGTAGGACTGCACCAGCAGCGACGACGGCGGCTCCAGCGTGAGCGACGCCAGCGTCCGCGGACGACCCAGCCAGGCGAGGTGACGGCACATCAGGCGGCTCCGGTCATGCGTCGAAGGCCAGCCGGAACCCGCTGAACACCTGCCGCCGCACCGGGTGGTCCCAGTTGCGGAAGCTCGGCCGCACGACCGAGGGGCCCACGGCCCAGGAGCCACCGCGCAGCACCTTGTAGTCACCGCCGAAGAAGGGAGCCGAGTAGTCGGCGTACAGCATCGGGGTGAAACCGGGCCACGGGGTGAAGTCGGAGGAGGTCCACTCCCACACGTCGCCCATCAGCTGCTCCGCGCCGTAGGCCGAGGCGCCGGCGGGGTAGGCCCCCACCGGCGCCGGGCGCAGCGCCTGCCCGCCGAGGTTGGCCAGCCCCGGGGTGGGGTCGGTGTCGCCCCACGGGAAGCGGCGGCGCCGGTGGCGCACCGGGTCCCAGACCGCGGCCTTCTCCCACTCCACCTCCGTCGGCAGCCGGCCGCCGGCCCAGGCGGCGTAGGCCTCCGCCTCGAAGAAGGTGACGTGCTGGACCGGTTCGTCCGCGGGCACCTCCTCGACCAGCCCGAACCGGGTGCGGGTGCCGTCGCGCCCCCAGAACTGCGGTGCGCTCAGCCCGGCCGCGCACCGGTGCTCCCAGCCGCGGGCCGACCACCAGCGCGGCTGCTCGTACCCGCCGTCGGCGACGAACGCGGCGAACTCGGCGTTGGTCACCGGCACCCGCCCGATCCGGAAGGCCGGGACCTCGACCGGGTGCGCGGGCCGCTCGTTGTCCAGCGAGAACGGCTCGGTGGCGCCGTCCACCCCGAGGGTGAACTCCCCGCCGGGCACCAGCACCGTCGTCCCGGCCAGGCCCGGCCGGCCCGGTGGCAGCGGGGTGCCCGGGCCGAGCGCCGCCGGGCCGGTGCGCAGCTGCAGCGTCTGCAGCATGGTCTCGTCGTGCTGCTGCTCGTGGCTGACCACCATCGCCACGTCGAACGGGTCGTCCTCGGCGGTGAACCGGTCGAGCCGGTCCAGCACCCGCCCGCGGACCTCCCGGCAGAAGGCGCGGGCCTCCACCGGCGGCAGCAGCGGCAGCCGGTCCCGGGTCGCCCGCGGGTGGGTGAACGCGTCGTAGAGCTGCTCGACGTCGGGCGGCAGCAGGCCGCGGCACGCGGCGTCGCCGCCGCGCAGCAGCCACAGGTCCTCCTGCTGGCCGACGTGGGCGAGGTCCCAGACCAGCGGGCTCATCAGCGGGGAGTGCTGACGCAGCAGCTCCGGCTCGTCGAGGTCGGTCAGGTGCAGGGTGCGGTCCCGGGCAGCGGTGAGCTCCCGGGCCAGCTGCTCGCGCAGGTCGGTCACGTCTCCTCCTCGGAGGTGTCGTCGGCGGCCGCCCGGAGCGCGGCCGCCGGGCCGCGGGCTCGGGCGGTGGACAGCAGGGCGTCGCCGGGGGAGCCGTGCTCGTCGACGAGGTCGGCCAGCGCCTCCACCTCGCGGCGCAGGTCGAGCGGGGCCCGCCCGGCCGCGGCGGCCAGGCAGGCCCGGGCGGCGCGGTGCAACGCGGGATCGGCCAGCCCGAGCCGGGCCGCCCGGGTCCAGGCACCGGCCACCGGCTCGGTCGCGGCGGCGGCCGTGGCGGCGGCGACCGGGTCGTCCAGCAGGACCGCGGTCACCGCGGCCAGCGCCGGCCACCAGCGGGCCGGGGCGGCGTCCAGGTAGCGGATCTCCAGGAACCCGCGCAGCCGGACCGGCGGGAAGAGCGTGGTCAGGTGGTAGTCGAGGTCATCGGCCGTCGGGGCCCGGCGGTCGAGCGGCGCGCCGGCCAGCCAGTCGGCGAACGGCACCCGGGCGCGCACCGGGACCGCCCCGCCGCCGGCGTCACGGACCAGCATCACCGGCGCGGCCATCGCGTACGCGGCCCACTCGGCCGACGGGTCGGTGCGGCCCAGCAGCGGACCGCAGCGCGCCTGGTCGAGGTCGCCCCAGACCTGCTGCCGGCCGGAACGCCATCCGGTCTCCCGCCCGGCCAGCAGCGGCGAGCACGCCGAGACCGCCACCAGCACCGGACCGAGCGCGTGCGCCAGCCGCACCCGGTCGGCCCATCCCCGTTCCGGCCCGGCCTCCAGGTTGACCTGCAGCGAGGCGGTCGCCGTCATCATCGCCAGGCCGGCCCGGCCGCAGCCGACAGCGCCGAAGTGCTTGGCCATCGCGACGTAGCGGGGCCCCGGGGACACCCGCCCGGGCGGCCGGCAGGGATCGGCGCCCAGCGCCGCCAGCCCGAGTCCGGCCCGGCGCAGTCCCGCCCGGACGACGGCGTGGTCGCGGCGCAGCGCGCCGATCGCGGCGGAGACGTCCGGGAGCGGCGGACCGGACAGCTCGACCTGGCCGCCCGGTTCGAGGGTGACCAGGCTGGCACCCGGCAGCGGGGGCAGGTCCGCGACGGCGCGGCGCACCCGCGCCCAGGGCACCCGGCGGGCCGGCTCGGCCAGGTCGACGGCGTGGGCCTCCAGCTCCAGCCCGACCCGGCCGGGAGGGGAGGCCCGCAGGGCGGTACCGGCGATCCGGGCCCGCGCAGCGTCGGCGTCGAGCGCGTACCCGCTGTGCGGCGCCGCGGACGCTCGTGCCGGTGGAGCCGGCTGTGCTGGTGCGGCCACGGCCACCCCCTCCAGGTCCGGACCGGTCGCTGACGACCGCGGGTCTTTGCGGGGGCGGGTCGCCGGGATGGCGCCGTCCTCGTCGTCCATCTTGCACGGACGACTCCGATCCGCAACCCGTTCCGGGGCCGGCGTCCCAGGGGGTGGCGGGCCCCCTGGCCACCCGTCCGGGGGCGTGGCCGGGCCGAGGACTGGCTGCGCCGCGGCCGGGTAGGGAGCCCGGGGACACGCTGCCGATACACGGGGTGGCAGACGATCGGCAGGACGGAGAACCGCACGCATGGACGAGGCAGCAGGGCCCGGGGTGCACCGTGCGCTCGTCGCCTCCTCCGATGCCCAGCTGGTCGACGGTGCGGTCGCCTTCGTCGACGCCGGGCTGGCGGCCGGGCAGCCGGTCGTGGTGGTCAGCACCGAGCCCACCGCGGCGCTGCTGCGGGAGCGGCTCGGCGACCGGCCGGAGATCACCTGGGCCGCCTGGGCCGACGTGTACGGGAACGGGCCTGCCGCGGCCATCACCGCCGTCCGCCGGCTCGGTGAGCAGCACCGCGGCGACAGCGGCGTCGTCCGGGTGGTGCTCGAGCCGCGGCCCGGTCCCGACCCGGACACCTGGCGGGAGTGGCAGCGCTACGACGCGGTGCTCGACCACTCGCTGACCGAGGCCGCCGAGCTGGGCGAGGACGCGCTGGTCGTGCTCTGCCTGGTCGACACCCGGCGGGTGCCCGAGCCGCTCGTGGTCGCCGCCGTCGCGACCCACCCGTTCGTCGTCGTCGACGGCGAGCTCCGGCCCAACCCCGACCACGTCGACCCCGCCGAGTACCTGACCGCGCTGCCGATCCCGCCCGAGCCGCTGGAGCAGACCGAGCCGCTGGTTCGCGCCGACGGCGTGCGCGACCTGCGTGGACTGCGTCGCGACCTGGCCGCCCGCGCCGCCGCGGTCGGCCTGCCGCCGGGGTCGGCGCCGGCGCTGGAGGACTTCCTGCTCGCCGTCGACGAGATGACCACCAACGCGCTGCGGCACGGGCGCCCACCGGTCGACCTGCGGCTGTGGATCGACGCCGACCGCCTGGTGTGCACCGTCACCGACCGCGGCGCCGGGCTGCAGGACCCGTTCATCGGCTACGGGCCGGCGCACGGCGACGACCTCTCCCTCGGCGGCATGGGGCTGTGGCTGGCCCGGCAGCTCTGCGACCACGTCGACATCACCCCCACCGACGAGGGTGTGCGGGTCCGGCTGACCACCGTCCTGCGATGAGCACCGGCCGGGACCGCGACGCGGCGGGCCGGGCGCGCAACGCCCGGCCCCGGGACGCCCTCGGCCGGCCGCTGCCCCACGGCGCGGTCGGGGAGCCGCGGGCTCCGGAGGGCGTCGTCCGGGAGCCGGCGGAGTCGCTGGCCGAGGCCCAGCAGCTGCTGGACGCCGGCCGCCCCTTCCACGCCCACGAGGTGCTGGAGGACGCCTGGAAGTCCGGCCCGGACGACGAGCGCGACCTGTGGCGCGGGCTGGCCCAGCTGGCCGTCGGGCTGACCCACGCCGCCCGGGGCAACGCCGCCGGCGCGGCCGCCCTGCTCGCCCGGGGGGTGCGCTCGCTGTCCACCGCTGGGGTGGCGGCGCGCCGGCACGGGGTGGACGACACCGGTCTGGCCGCCTGGGGCAGCCGGCTCGCGGACGACGCCGCGACCGGCCGCCCCCTGGACCTCACCCCGCCCCGGCTCCGCGTGGGCCCGGGGTGAGACTGGCCCGGTGACCGACGACCTCGCTGGTTCCTTCGACGCTGGTTCCTTCGACGCTGGGTCCTTCGACGCGGCCTCCTTCGACGCGCTGAGCGAGGACTCGCTGCGCGCCGCCGGCAGCCTGAAGTGGACGAAGTACGGGACCGCGATCGGCGCGTTCGTCGCCGAGATGGACTTCGGCACCGCGCCGGTGGTGACCCGGGCGCTGCACGAGGCGGTCGACGCCGCCGCGTTCGGGTACCTGCCGGCCGCCGTCCAGCAGGACCTGGCCGCGGCCTGCGCCCGGTGGCAGGCCGAGCGGTACGGCTGGACGGTGCCCGCCGAGCGGGTGGCGCCGCTGGCCGACGTCGTCGCGGGGCTCACCGCCGCGATCGACCACTTCACCCCGCCCGGCGCGCCGGTGGTGCTGCCCACCCCGGCCTACATGCCGTTCCTGCGGGTGCCCGGGGAGCGCGGGCGCGAGGTCGTGCAGGTGCCGATGGTGCCCGGCGTCGACGGCCGGCCGACCCACGACCTGGCCGGCATCGACCGGGCGCTGGCCGGTGGTGGGCTGTTCGTGCACGTCAACCCGCACAACCCGCTCGGCCGGGTGTTCACCGAGGCCGAGCAGCTCGACCTGGCCGAGGTGGTGGCGCGGCGCGGGGCGCGGGTGTTCGCCGACGAGATCCACGCGCCGCTGGTGTACCCGGGGCAGGTGCACCGGCCCTACGCGTCGCTGTCGCCGCTCACCGCTGCGCACACGGTGACCGCGACGTCGGCGTCCAAGGCCTGGAACCTGCCCGGCCTCAAGTGCGCGCAACTGGTGCTCTCCAACGACGCCGACGCCGCGCACTGGGCCGAGGTGGGGGAGCGGCCCGAGCACGGCTGCTCCACCCCCGGCGCGATCGCGAACACGGTCGCCTACCGCGCGGGCGGGCCCTGGCTGGACGGCGTCCTCGGCTACCTCGACGGCAACCGCCGGCTGCTGGGCGAGCTGCTCGCCGAGCACCTGCCGCAGGTGCGGTACACCCCGCCGGAGGGCACGTACCTGGCCTGGCTGGACTGCCGGGAGCTGGGCGTCGCGGAACCGCTGGGGGAGTTCTTCCGCCGCGAGGCCGGGGTGGCGCTGATCGACGGCAGCGAGTGCGGCACGGCGGGCGCGGGGCACGTGCGGCTCACCCTGGCCACGCCGCGGCCGGTGCTCCGCACGATCGTCGAGCGCCTCGCCGCCGCTGTCGGCTGACCCCTCAGACCGCCCGAATGGCCATTGTGGCGGCCCGGGGTCACGCCGACATGGCCATTTCGGCGGAACGGGGGCGCTGGGGTGGCGGGAGTGTGGATCATGGACGCGTGCCCGAGTTGCCCGAGGTGGAGGCGCTGGCGGCGTTCCTGCGGGAGAACGCCGTCGGCCGGACCGTGACGCGCATCGACCTCGCGGCGGTCCAGGCGATCAAGACCTTCGACCCGCCGCTGTCCTCGCTGGCCGGGCTCGAGGTCACCGGCGCCGCGCGGCACGGCAAGTTCCTCGACCTCGACGTCTCCGGGCTGCACCTGGTGGTGCACCTGGCCCGGGCCGGTTGGCTGCACTGGCGGGAGGGGCTGCCCACCGCCCCGCCCAAGCCGGGCAAGGGCCCGCTCGCGCTGCGGACCCACCTCGATGACGGGAACGGCTTCGACCTCACCGAGCAGGGCACCCGCAAGGGCCTGGCGGTGTACGTCGTCCGCTCGCCGGCCGAGGTGCCCGGGATCGCCCGCCTCGGGCCGGACGCCCTCGCGCTGGACACCGAGCAGCTCGGCGCGCTGCTGGCCGGCAAGCACGCGCAGCTCAAGGGCACGCTCACCGACCAGACGGTGCTCGCCGGCGTCGGCAACGCCTACTCCGACGAGATCCTGCACGCCGCCCGGCTCTCCCCGTTCAAGATGGCCGACAAGCTGACCGACGACGAACTCCTCCGGCTGCACGCCGCGCTGCGGGAGGTGCTCACCGGCGCCCTGGACCGCCAGCTCGGGCAGCGCGCGGCCACCATGAAGGGGGAGAAGCGGGCCGGGCTGCGGGTGCACGCCCGCACCGGGCTGCCCTGCCCGGTGTGCGGGGACGCCGTCCGCGAGGTCTCCTTCGCCGACACCTCGCTGCAGTACTGCCCCACCTGCCAGACCGGCGGCAAGCCGCTGGCCGACCGGCGGATGTCCAAGCTGCTGCGCTGACGAAGGACCCCGTTGCCCCCCCGCCACGCGCAGGCTCGCGGCGGGACCCTGCAACGGGGCCATACTGACGCTGTGCTGGTGACGTTCGACCTGTTCAGTGCGCTGATCGACTCCCGGACCGGTGGGTCGGCGGCGTTCGCCGCGCTCGCCGCCGGCCACGGCTGGGACGTCGACGGCGGCGACCTCTACGACGACTGGGACGCCCGGAACAAGGCCTCGCAGCAGGACACCGCCGAGTGGGTGCCCTTCGCCGAGCACTGCCGCCGGGCGCTGACCGCCACCTACGCCGCGCGCGGGCTGGACGCCGACCCGACGACCGACGTCCTCGCCCTGCTCGACTCGCTGCCGGACTGGCCGCTGTGGCCCGACGTCGGCCGGGCGCTGCCGCTGGTGGCCGAGCGGCACACGGTCGGGGTGCTCTCCAACGTGGACGACGTGCTGTTCCGCCGCACCCGGGCCGCCGCGCTCGTCGCCGACGACGCCGTGCTCACCAGCGAGCGGCTCAGCGCCTACAAGCCGCACCCGGAGATCTACCGGCGGGCGGCCGCCGCCGGCGTCGAGGTGCACGTGCCCGCCTCGGCCCGGGACACCCGCGGCGCCCTGGAGGCCGGGCTGGCCGTCGTGCGGGTGGCCCGCCCCGGGCACCGGGTCGACCCGGCGGGCCCGCAGCCGGAGCACGAGGTCGAGGACCTGACGGGGCTCCCCGCGGTCCTCGCCCGGCTCACCGGCGGGAGCTGAGCCGGCCCCGCCGCGCCCGCGCGGCCACCGTGCCGACCAGCCCGCTCTCCGGGCCGGACTCGGTGTTGGCCGAGCCGACCGCGCTCCACCAGTCGGTCGGCGGGGGCGGGGCGAGCACGTCGACCCGCTCGCCGGGCCGCGGGACGACGACCTGCACGTCGCGCTCGCCGGCCGCGACCAGCAGGCGTTGCACCGGCTCGGCCCAGCGGTGGAAGGCCAGGTTGAAGGTCGCCCAGTGGATGGGCAGCAGCACCCGGCCGCCCAGGTCGCCGTGCGCCCGGACCGCCTCCTCCGGGTCCATGTGGATGGCGTGCCAGGCGTCGTTGTAGGCGCCGATCGGCTGCAGGGTGAGGTCGAAGGGCCCCAGCCGGGCGCCGATGCCGGCGAAGGCCGGGGTGTAGCCGGTGTCGCCGCCGAAGAAGACCCGTCGCTGCGGCCCGGTGACCACCCAGGAGGACCACAGCGTGGTGTCCCGGGCGAAGAAGCGGCCGGAGAAGTGCCGGGCCTCGGTGCAGGTGAGGGTCAGCCCGGCGACCGTCGTCGCCTGGTCCCAGTCCAGCTCCACCACCCGGTCCTCGGGCACGCCCCAGCGGCGCAGGTGGGCGCCGATGCCCAGCGGGACGACGAAGGGCGCGGACTGGGTGCGCACCAGCGCGCGCACCGAGGGCAGGTCGAGGTGGTCGTAGTGGTCGTGGCTGATCAGGATCGCGTCGACCGCGGGCAGGCTGGCGATCGGCGCCGGCGCCGGGTGCAGCCGGGCCGGTCCGAACACCGGGGACGGCGAGACCCGCTCGCCCCAGACCGGGTCGAGCAGCACCCGCCGGCCGTCGATCTCCAGCAGTGCGCTCGAGTGGCCGTACCAGGTGACCGCGAGGTCGCCGGCCTCCTCGGGCACCTCCGGCGTGGCCAGCGGGATCGGCGCGCCGGGCAGGCCCTTGTGCCGGTCCTGGTGCCACTGGCGGAGCAGGCCGTTGCGGGCGTTGGCCGGCTCCAGCGCGGGGGTCGGCATGCTGTTGTGGAACTTCCCGTCGGCGTACTGCGGGGAGCCGGTCACGGTCGGGCGGAGCCGGCGCTGGCTCGCGCCGAGCGCCGTCGGCAGGCCCCAGGCGGCCCGGGCCAGCCAGGTCACGCCACCGGCGAGGGCAGCGGCGGCGGTGAGGGAAGCGGTGCGGCGGGAAACGGGCACGCCCTCCAGCATCCCCGACTCGGCTGTGTGCTGCCCGGGAAGGTGGCGCAGCCGACCCCCGGGCCCCGCCCACCGGAGTGGACGGGGCCCGGGGGGCCTCCTCCGGGGCCCGCCCCGAGCGTGCGTGCGAGGGGTGGGGAGGAGGAGGTCCTTCCTCAGCCGGCGATCGCGGCCACCGGCGGGGTCTTCGCCGCGCGCCGGGCGGGGAGGACCGAGGCGAGCAGCCCGGCCACCGTGGCGACGACGACGATCGCCGCCACCTGCAGCCACGGCACGCTGACCACGACCTCGCCCACCTCGCCGAGCGCCGAGGCCGCGCCGGCCGCGCCGTAGGCGCCACCGACCAGCACCCCGATCACCGCGGCCACCCCGGCGACGAGCACCGCCTCCCAGGCCAGCAGGGCGCGCAGCTGGCGGCGGGTGAGGCCCAGTGCCCGCAGCAGCCCGCTCTCCTGGCGCCGCTCGACCACCGAGAGGGCGAGGGTGTTGCCCACGCCGATCAGCGCGATGAGCACGGCGACCCCGAGCAGCCCGGTGACGACCAGCAGCAGCACGTCGACCACCTGGTCGATCGCCGCCCGCTCGCTGGCCAGGCCGGTGACCCACGCGGTGGGGACGGCAGCACCGGCCAGGTCGGTCACGTCGTCGATGGCCGCGGTCTGGTCCGCGTCGTCGGCCAGCCGCAGCCAGACGGTGTCCTCGGCCGCGTCCGGCACCAGGGCGCGCAGGTCCGCGTCGTTGAGCAGCGGGTTGTCGCCGTTGCCGGCCACCACCGCCAGCTCCCGCGACCGGTCGCCGGCGGTCAGGGTCACGCGGTCGCCCACACCCGTGCCCCAGCTCTCCCGGGTCCAGCGGGACAGGGCGACCTCACCCAGGGCGGGCAGCGTCGTGTCCGCGGTGGAGCGCAGCACCGGCAGCGCCTGCTCGGGGTCGACCCCGAGGGCCCAGGTCTCCCAGCCGTCCGGGCCGGTGACCGTGCCCCCGGCCAGGGTGGTCGTGGCGACCACGCCGTCCACCGACTCCAGCTGCCCCGACAGCGACGCGGGCAGCTCGGTGCCGCCGCCCTGGACGATCACGTCGGTGGGGTAGGCCGCTGCCAGGCCCGCCTGCGCCGTCGCCCGGGTGGACGAGGCGCCGACCACCATCGCCGTGGTCAGCGTGACGCCGATGATCAGCGCGGTGGCGGTGGCCGCCGTCCGGCGCGGGTTGCGGGAGGCGTTGCCGGCGGCGAGCCGGCCGGGCAGCCCGCCGGCGCGGCCGAGCAGCCGGCCGGCCGCCGCGACCACCGGCGGCACCGCCCGCTGGGCCAGCAGCAGCCCGCCGAGCGCGCTGAGCACCCCGCCGGGCAGCGTGATCATGATCTCCGCGTCGCTGACGCCGTAGACCATGAGCGCCACACCCGGCACGACCAGCAGCAGCCCGAGGACCAGGCGCAGCACCCCGACGCGGGAGCGCAGCGGCGCCGGGTCGGTGGGCCGCAGCGCGGCCAGCGGCGCCACCCGGGTGGCGGCCCGCGCGGGGGCGATGGCGGCCAGCAGGGTGGTCAGGGTGCCGACGGCGAGGCCGGCGAGCACCGCGTAGAGCGGCACGGACACCCCGGACAGCGGGATGGGCGAGTCGGTGGAGCCGACGATCGCCGAGACCAGTGCGGCGAGCCCGATGCCGGCGAGCACCCCGAGCACCGAGGCGGCCAGGCCGGTCACCGCTGCCTCGCCGAGCACGCTGCGGCGGATCTGCCGCGCGGTGGCGCCGACGCAGCGCAGCAGCGCCAGGTCACGGGTGCGCTGGGCCAGCAGGACGGCGAAGGTGTTGGCGATGACCAGCCCGGCCACCAGCACGGCCACGGTGCCGAAGACCAGCAGGATCGTGGTGAGGAAACTGGCGTCGCCGGTGATGGCCGCGGCGGCGTGCTCGGCCTGCTCGGTGCCGGTGCGGACGATCAGCTCCTCGCCGGTCAGCGTGGCGCGGACGCTGTCGGCCAGGGCGGCGGGGTCGGTCCCGGTGGTGGCGGCGACCCGCAGCTCGGTCGGCTCGACGGCACCCCACGCCTGCGTCTGGTCCGGGGTGGCCCACAGCCGCCCGTACAGGCCGGCGGTCGGGTCACCGCGCAGGTCGACGACGCCGGTGACGGTGGCGTCGACGGTCGTCGCGGTGCCCTCGTCGTCGTAGACGGTGACCGGCAGGACGTCGCCGACCTCGGCGCCCACCCGCTCGCTCACCGCGATCTCGCCCGGGCGGACCGGCAGGGCGCCGGAGGCCAGGTGCTGCCAGCGCAGCGACGGCTCACCGGCGACCGACTCGACCTGCGCGTACTGGGCGCCGGTGCGCCCCGGTGGGACGATCTGCGCCGAGGTCTCCCAGGTGGGGTCGACCGCCTGCACCCCGTCGACGGCGGCGATCCGGTCGGTGGCGTCGGCCAGCCCCTCGTACGTGTCGGTGGTGACGACGACGGCGGTGTCCACGTACTGCGCGCCGGCCGCCTCCAGCACGGTGGCGCGGGTGGTCTCGTTGAGCACCAGGGTGGCCACGACGAAGCCGACGGCGATGACGATCGCCAGCGTCGAGGCGACCAACCGGCCCGCGTGGGCGCGGATGCTCGCCCTGGTGACTGTGGACATGGCCCCGGTGCGCACGTCGTCAGCCCCCCAGCCCGCGGAGCGCGCTGATGACCGAGTCGACGGTGGGCTGCTGCAGCTCGCCGGCCAGCCGGCCGTCGGCGAGCAGCACGACGCGGTCGGCGTAGGAGGCGGCCACCGGGTCGTGGGTGACCATGACGACGGTCTGCCCGGTCTCCCGCACGCTGGAGCGCAGCAGGTCGAGCACCTCGGCGCCGGAGCGGGAGTCCAGGTTCCCGGTCGGCTCGTCGGCGAAGACGACGTCGGGGCGGGGGAGCAGCGCCCGGGCGACGGCGACCCGCTGCTGCTGGCCACCGGAGAGCTCGTGCGGGCGGTGGTGCAGGCGGTCGCGCAGGCCCAGCCGCTCCACGACGTCGTCCATCCAGGCCCGGTCGGGGCGCTGCCCGGCCAGCTGCATCGGCAGCAGCATGTTCTCCTGCGCGTCGAGCACCGGCAGCAGGTTGAACGCCTGGAAGACGAAGCCGATCCGCTCGCGGCGCAGCTTGGTGAGCTGCTCGTCGCGCAGGCCGGTCAGCTCGGTGTCGCCCAGCCAGACCTGGCCACCGGTGGCGGCGTCGAGCCCGGCCAGGCAGTGCATGAGCGTGGACTTGCCCGAGCCCGAGGGGCCCATGATCGCGGAGAAGGCGCCGCGCTCGAAGTCGACGTCGACCCCGCCGAGTGCGTGCACCGCGGTCTCGCCGGCGCCGTAGGTCTTGCGCAGCCCGCGGGCGCGGGCGGCGGCGGAGTGGCCGGCGGCCGGCGGCTCGCCGGGGACGGACAGGACGGGAACGGACACTTCGGGCCTCCGGACGGACGCGGTTGCTGACGGTGACCACGTTCTCGCCCGGTGACGTCGTCGCGCGTCGGCGCCGGGGCTGGTATCTGCGGGCGCGCCGCTGCCCCCGCAGGAGGACCCGCCGTCATCCTGCGGGTTGATCGTCGGCGCCGTGCAGGAGCACAGCGGCGACGACCGGTGCCCCGGCGGGTGACTCAGGCCGGGGCGTCGCGGAGCAGGTCGGCGGGGGCGACCAGGCCGGTGCGGTAGGCGAGCACCACGGCCTGCACCCGGTCGCGGCTGCCGGTCTTGGCCAGCACCCGGCCCACGTGCGTCTTCACCGTCGCCTCGCTGACGAACAGCCGCTCGGCGACCTCGGTGTTGGTGGCGCCGTAGGCCATCAGCACCAGCACCTCCTTCTCCCGCGGCGTCAGCTCGGCCAGCGCCCGGTCGTCGTGCGGCTGGGCGGCGCCGGTCGGTTCGGCCCCGCGCAGCATGGGGGCGACGTGCTGCAGCAGCCGCCGGGTGGAGCTGGCCGCGATCACCGAGTCACCGGCGTGCACGGTGCGGACCGCGGTGAGCATCTCCTCCGGCGGCGCGTCCTTGAGCAGGAAGCCGCTGGCCCCGGCGCCGATCGCCGACATCACGTACTCGTCGAGGTCGAAGGTGGTCAGCACGACCACCTTCGGTGGGTCGGGGAGGGCGGTCACCTGCTGGGTCGCCGCGATCCCGTCGGTGCCCGGCATGCGGATGTCCATCAGGACGACGTCGGCCGCCGTGGACCGCAGCAGCTCCACCGCCGCGGCGCCGTCGCCGGCCTCGCCCACCACCGTGAGGTCGGGCTGGGAGTCGATCACCATGCGGAAGCCGGCGCGCACCAGCTGCTGGTCGTCGACGAGGACGACGCGGATGGGGCCGGCGGCAGATGTGCTGCTCATCGGGCCGAACGGTAGGGCAGGACGGCGTGCACGCCGAACCCCCCGCCGTGTCGCGGCCCAGCGGTCAGCCGGCCACCGTGCAGCTCGGCGCGCTCGCGCATGCCCAGCAGGCCCTGGCCCTGGCCGTCGGAGTCGGCGATCGCCGCCGCGGCGCCGCGCCCGTCGTCCAGCACGGACAGCTCCAGGCAGTCCGGCCGCCAGTGCAGCCGTACCCAGGCCTTTCCGGCCGGGCCGGCGTGCTTGAGCACGTTGGTCAGCGACTCCTGCACGATCCGGTAGGCGGCCAGCTGCGCGCCGGCGGACATCGGCTGCGGGGAGCCCTCGACCAGCAGGTCGACGTCCAGCCCGCTGGCCGCCACGTCGGTCACCAGGTGGTCGATCGCCGCGATGTCGGGCTGCGGGGCGAACTCCTGCCCGTCGCCCTCGCGGAGCACGCCGAGCAGCGAGCGCATGTCGGTGAGCGCCTGCCGGCCGGTCGCCGAGATCTGCTCCAGCGCATCGGTGGCCGCTGCCGGGTCGGTCTGCCCGGCGTACCGCCCGCCGTCGGCCTGGGCGATCACCACCGACAGCGAATGGGCGACGACGTCGTGCATCTCCCGGGCGATCCTGGCGCGCTCGGCCTGCGCGGCCAGCCGCATCTCCTGCTGGTGCTCCAGCTCCAGCAGCCGGGCGCGCTCCTCCAGGCCGGCGATCCGGAGCACCCGCGCCCGGCGCAGGTCGCCCAGCGCCCAGGCGGCGACCACGGAGACGCCGATGGCTCCGGAGACGATGATCAGGGACTGCGGGTCGAACGAACCGGTGTAGTAGGTGAGGGCGGCGAGCACCGCACCGACCAGGCCGGTGGCCAGGCCGGCCTTCGACGCCCAGCGGGGGGCGTAGGCAGCCAGTGCGTAGACCATCACCAGCGCGGCGAAGTTCGCGGGGAGCAGGTCGGTGGAGTAGGTCAGCAGCTGGATCAGGCAGAGGACGACCACGGCGGCGGCCGCAGGCACCGGTGCCCGGCGCCGCCAGGCCAGGGGAACGCTCAGCAGGAAGCTGAGGACCAGCCCCGCGTCGCCCACGTACCCCGCACCGAACACCGTGGCGAAGAGGAAGAACAGCACCGCGAGCGCGCTGTCGACGGCGAACGGGTGCCGGCGGAGCCCGGCCGCGAGGCGCTCGAGGGCCGTGGGGTCCATGCTGCCGACAGTAGGCAGCGGACGGCGTGCCGTCGTCGTCCTGCGGGGTGAGCCGCGCGTCCGCCCGTGGTGGGACCGGGGCTCAGGCGGGTGAGACGGAGATCCCGGCCGGGCCGACGGTGAACCGGACGTGTGCCAGGTCGGGTGCGTGGGCGTCGGCGTCCAGCTCGTGGTGCGGGTGGGTGTCGCCCACGGCGAGCGTGGTGCACCCGGCGGCACGGGCGGAGGCGAGCCCGGCGGGGGCGTCCTCGACCGCGAGGCAGCGGGCCGGGTCGAACCCGAGCCGCTGGGCGCCGAGCAGGAACGGGTCGGGGGCGGGCTTGCCGTGCTGGACGTCGTCGAAGGTGACGACCTCCCGGGGCCGGGGCAGCCCGGAGCCGGACAGCCGGGCAGCGAGCAGGGTCCGGGTGCACGAGGTCACGATCGCCACGCGCTCCGGAGGCAGGGCGGTCAGCGCGTCGACGGTGCCGGGCAGCACGGCGATGCCCTCCGCGGCCGCCTCGATCTCCAGGTGCTCGATGCGGGCCAGCGCGTCGGCGACCCGCTCGGCGGCCAGCAGCTGCCCGATCACCTGAACGGCCGGGCGGCCGCCCATGCCCAGCTCGCTGAGCACCGCCGGGTCGACGTCGTGCTCCCGGGCCCAGGTGTCCCAGGCGGCCAGCGCACCGCTCATCGAGTCGATCAGCGTGCCGTCCATGTCGAACAGGACGGCGTCGAACGTCCGCCCGGCCAGCGCGTCGATGTCGAGGGAGGTGGTGGTCGGCTCGGGCACGCGGTGATCCTCGCAGTCGCAGTGTGCGTCCTGGCGGTGGGCAGCGCGGTGCCGGGTCGGTGAGGACCGACCCGGCCGCAGTGCTGCGTGCATCAGGTGAGCAGGGGTCCGATGAGGATCTCGGTGCCGTCGGGCCGGAAGGTGCGCCATCGGCCGTCGGGTTGTCGGACGACTGAGAACCCGTGGTGCACCTTGGTGTGGTGGCGTTCGCACAGCAGTGCGGAGTTGCTCAACGACGTCTCACCACCGTGCAGCCAGTGGATCAGGTGGTGGACGTCGCACCACCAGGTCGGGGCACCGCAGCCGGCGAACACGCATCCCTTGTCCCGGCGCTCGACCGCTTTCCGTAGGCCGGGGGTGACCACCCGGTGGTCGCGGCCCAGGTCCAACGGGGTTCCGTCGGGGCCCATCACGATCCGGGAGATGCTCCCGTCGCAGGCCAGGAACCGGACCCGGGCGGCGGAGATCGTGGCGCCGAAGCCCATCTCCGCCGCGCCAGCGCCGGTCGCTGGGTCCACCAGGTCGTCGAGATCGATCCCGACCACCACGTGCGGCTTCACCGTCCGCAGCGTCGGTAGGCTCCCCGACGCGAGCTGGTTGTCACACAACTGCACCAGCGCATCGGCCTGCTGCTGCGACCGCGTCCGGGTGTCACCCTTCGGCCGGTTCGCCTGCACCAGCGACTCCACCGCCGCCTGCAGCTTCTCCCCACCCACCGCATCCAGGTCGAACCGGCCCGTGACGCTCCCATCGGAGTGCTTGGCCAACGTGAACCGCCGCCCCTCCGTCGGGTCCGGCTCCGCCCCGTCCGGGTCGAGCGCCTCGATGAACGCCCGCACCGCCACACCGAGCGAGGCATGCGGCGCCTCCTGCGCCACATCCGCCCACGCGGTGTCGAACGCGCCCAGGTCGATCCCCTGCTCCGCGGCCTGCGCACGCTCGTGGTCGCCCACCGTGCCGGCGACCACGGCGAACTGCGCCGCGGTCACGTGCCCCGCGGCGAACCCCTCGGCCAGCGCCGGGAAGTGCGCCAACGCCCGCCCCGACCGCACCACCCGCGACGCCTCCAACGGCGACAACCGTGCGTGCCCGATCAGCCACGACCGCATCGACGTCAACCCGTCGTGCTCCGTGGCCTGCGTGAGCTCGGCGTGCCGCACCGTGCGGGTCAGCTCCGCGTCCAACCGGTTCCGCGCCGACACCAGCAACGCCGTCCGATCGAGGGTCTGACCGTTCGTCAGGCCATGCAGGTCATCCGCCGCCAACGCGTCCAGCGCCGCCGACAACGGCGACCCGAACAACCCCTCCAGATCACCGGCGGGCAACTCCGCGACCACGTTCGGCGCAGGGGCGTCCAGCGTCAACACGTCGCTCACGGACACCCCTCCCGTCATTCGGATGTGTGTTCGAAGTCTACCGCTGGGGCGACCCGCTCACCAGGCGAATGCGCAGGTCAACCGCCTGTCCACAGATTGCGTCAGGAGGTTGACGAGAGAGCATCAGCGGTGTGCCTCGGCTCGCTGCGATGCTCACGCCCGCGTCACGGGACGACCGCTCTGGTCCCGTTCCGCGGTCGCTCCGCTCCTCACTCGCCGGCGCTCGCTGCGATGCTCACGCCCGCGTCACGGGACGACCGCTCTGGTCCCGTTCCGCGGTCGCTCCGCTCCTCACTCGCCGGCGCTCGCTGCGATGCTCACGCCCGCGTCACGGGACGACCGCTCTGGTCCCGTTCCGCGGTCGCTCCGCTCCTCACTCGCCGGCGCTCGCTGCGATGCTCACGCCCGCGTCACGGGACGACCGTCACCGGCCAGCGGCCCAGGCGCACGAGCCGCACCGCGACCGAGCCGACCACCCGGTGCCCGGCCTGCTCCGACGCGCCGACGACGACGGCGTCGGCCAACAGCTGGTCGGCGATCCGGGTCAGCTCGGTGACCGGGTCGCCGTGCGCGGTGCGGTACTCCGCGTCCACCCCCAGCTGCTCGGCCGCCCGCCCCAGCTCTGCTCGCAGCTCGGCGTCCACCTCCGCCGCCGCCTCCCGGACCAGCGCCTGCGCGGTCGGCACCCAGCCCGCCATCGACGGCACCGCCTCGGTCACGAAGACCGCGATGAGCCGAGACCGCTGCCGCCGGGCGAGGCCTGCTGCGTACGACGCGGCCCGCAGCGACGTCGGGGACCCGTCGACGCCGACCAGGATCACCCGCGGGCCATCGGTCCCCCGCTCGAACGGCCCCACCTCGGTCACGGCGTCATCCAAGCGCACCGGCGGGGGGCGGCGGAGGTCAAGCGCTCGCGCGGTGCTCCAGTTCGGCGGCCCGGTCCCGGGCGGCGCACTCGGCCACGAAGTCGGCCAGGACCCGGCGCAGCGCAACACCCAGCCGGTCGGAGCGCACGTGCAGCTCGTCGCGCAGCAGCAACGGCAGGCCCGTGGTGGCGGTGCCCGCCACCACGCCCAGGTCCTCGGCCAGCGCCGCCTGCTCGGCGGCCACCTCGGCCGCGACCACCTCGGCCGGCAGCGGCCGCCCGTCGGTGCCGGCGAGGAAGAGGCAGGTGAAGACCCGGGTCGAGTCGGCGTCCTCCGGCTGCAGCACCGTGAGGACGGTGGTCCCCGCGCCGTCGGGCGGGGTGAGCCGCAGCAGCAGCTGGAACGGGACCCGGTGCACGTAGGTGGCCTGCAGCACGCCGTCCGTGACGGCCCGCTCCTGACTGCTGCAGAACCCGCCGGGCTCCCGGACGACCGGCTGGTCGGGCACCTCCGCGTCGAGGCCGGCTGCCGTGGCGTGCACGAACGGCACGTGCGCGACGTCGACGAAGGCGTCGAGGAGCGGGCCGGCCGGCGCCGAGGCCCGGACCGGGGGGAGCCAGGCGGCGGTGAACCGTGGGTCGGTGGCCTCGGGCACGGGCAGTGGCCGGTCCAGCGGCTCGTCGGGGGCCAGCCAGATCAGCCCGAGGCGCTCGGCCACGCCCCACGCCGGTGGGTCGGCGTGCAGCTCCCCGCTGCGCCGGTGCACGGTCCAGTTCCGCCCCAGCAGCCGTACCTGCACGTACCCGCCGTCCCGCAGCTCGCCGGCCAGTGCGACCGGGTGCCAGGCGTGCTCCAGCGCCGGGTCGAGGTTGCCGAGCACCGGACCGGTCGGCTCGGGCAGCTCGGGCACCTGCTCCGGATCGGGCGCCGGGCGCGAGCCGCCGGCCCGGGGCGGTCGGGCGACCGGCGTGCGGTCGGGGGCCAGCCACACCCAGCCGTCGCGTTCCTCGACCGCCCACGGCACCGCCAGGTCCGCGCGCGGCGGGGGCGCGCCGTGCGGGCCGAGCGCGGGGATGAGGGTGCAGCGGCCCTCGGCGTTGAACTCCCAGCCGTGGTACCCGCACCGCAGTCGGCCGTCGACGACGGTCGCGGTGGTCAGCGGCACCAGGCGGTGCGGGCAGCGGGCGCCCACGGCGGTGACCTCCGCGCCGGGCGCCAGCCGGACGACGACGTACGGCCGGCCGCCCGCGCCCACCGGCAGCGGCGTCGTCCCGACGTCGGACGAGCGTGCCACCGGGTACCAGCCGGCGCCGTCTCCGGCCGACCCCGGCGCCGTCCGCGCGTCCGTGCCCCGAGTTCCGCCAGCCCAGGAGAACGCCATGTGCCCATGTCAGCAGGGGCGGGTTACCCCGGCGTTGCACCCGGGTGGAGTTCTGTGGCCTTTGCGGACGTTCTCGCAACTTTTCTGCAACGTGTCGCCACGTGATCTTTTCCATGCGGAGGGCGATCCGCCTATGGTGACCGCGATCACGACTCAGGCGATGCACAGAGAGGTGTGCCCGTGACCGCACCGAACGACCGCAGGTTGCTGACCGCGGAGGAGTACCGCCAAGCGCAGGACTCCCCGGAGTTCACCGAGCTACGGCGCCGCTTCCGCAGCTTCGCCGTCCCCATGACGGTCGCCTTCCTGGTCTGGTACGCCCTGTTCGTCCTGCTCTCCACGTACGCCGGTGACTTCATGTCCACCCAGGTGTTCGGCAACGTGAACCTCGGCATCCTGCTGGGGCTGGGCCAGTTCGTGAGCACCTTCCTGATCACCCAGCTCTACGTGCGGCACGCGAGCAAGAACACCGACCCCATCTCCGACGAGATGCGCACCCGTCTCGAGGCCCACGAGTTCGCCGCCCCCCGGACCGAGGAGACCCCCCGTGGCTGACGTGTTCGCCGCCGAGAGCGCGACGATCGGCGAGCCGGCGATCAACATCTCCATCTTCGGCGCGTTCGTGCTGGTGACCCTGTTCATCACCTTCCGCGCCAGCCGGACCAACAAGAGCGCGGCCGACTACTACGCCGCGGGCCGCAACATCACCGGCACCCAGAACGGCCTGGCGATCGCCGGTGACTACCTGTCGGCGGCCTCGTTCCTCGGCATCGCCGGCGCCATCGCCATCTACGGCTACGACGGCTTCCTCTACTCGATCGGCTTCCTCGTCGCCTGGCTGGTGGCGCTGCTGCTGGTCGCTGAGCTGATGCGCAACACGGCCCGGTTCACCATGGCCGACGTCCTGGCCTTCCGGATGCGGCAGGGGCCGGTGCGCACCGCCGCCGCCATCTCCACCCTGTTCGTCTCGCTCTTCTACCTGCTGGCCCAGATGGCCGGCGCCGGGGGCCTGGTCGCCCTGCTGCTGGGCGTCAGCGGCGCCGCCGCCGAGGCCCTGGTCGTGGTCGTCGTCGGCGCGTTGATGATCTTCTACGTGCTGGTCGGCGGCATGCGCGGCACCACCTACGTGCAGATGATCAAGGCGACGCTGCTCATCGCCGGTGCGCTCGTGATGACGATCTGGGTGCTCGCCGAGTACGGCTTCAACTTCTCCTCGCTGCTGGGCGGGGCGGTGTCCTCGGAGGGGCAGCAGGTGCTGGAGCCCGGAGCCCAGTACGGGGCGTCGAACGCCACCCGGCTGGACTTCATCAGCCTCGCGCTGGCCCTGGTGCTCGGCACCGCCGGCCTGCCGCACGTGCTGATGCGCTTCTACACGGTGCCCACCGCCAAGGACGCCCGGAAGTCCGTTGTCTGGGCCATCTGGCTGATCGGCGCCTTCTACCTGTTCAGCCTGGTCATCGGCTACGGCGCCGGCGCCCTCGTGGGCTCCGAGGCGATCCTCGCGGCGCCCGGCGGGGTGAACGCGGCGGCTCCGCTGCTCGCGTTCGAGCTCGGCGGCACGGTGCTGCTGGGCATCATCGCGGGCGTCGCCTTCGCCACGATCCTCGCGGTCGTGGCCGGGCTGACCATCACCGCGTCGGCCTCCTTCGCCCACGACGTCTACGCATCGGTGCTCAAGAAGGGCCAGGTGGCGGCGAACGCGGAGGTCCGGGTCGCCCGGATCACCGCCCTCGTCATCGGCGCGATCTCCATCGGGCTGGGCATCCTGGCGCTGCAGGCCGGGATCAACATCGCCTTCCTGGTGGCGCTGGCGTTCGCGGTGGCGGCCTCGGCCAACCTGCCGACCATCCTCTACACGCTCTTCTGGAAGAACTTCACCACCCAGGGCGCGCTGTGGTCGATCTACGGCGGGCTGATCGTCTGCATCGGCCTGATCATCTTCTCGCCGGTGGTCTCGGGGTCGGAGACGGCGATGTTCTCCAACTTCGACATCGCGTGGTTCCCGCTGCGGAACCCGGGTCTGGTCTCCATCCCGCTGTCGTTCTTCCTGGGCTGGCTGGGCACGAAGGTCTCGAAGGAGAAGCCGGACGTCGACAAGTACGCCGAGCTCGAGGTCCGGTCGCTGACCGGCATCGGCGCGGAGAAGGCGGTCGCGCACTGAGCCGGCACCGCTGAACGCCACACGAGGCCCGTCCCCGGCAGGGGGCGGGCCTCGTGTGGTCCCGCCCGGCGGTGCGGACGCCGGTGGGACGGCGGTGAGCCCGGACGACGGGCTCAGGCGGTGGCGCGGGCCGGTTCCTCGGCCAACGGGGACGCCGGCAGCACCGCGTCGACGGCGTCCGTGGCGAGGGCGCGCATCGGGGTGGGGACCGTCGCGGCCACGGACCGGCGCCGGCGGACGGCCCAGCGGCTGACCAGCCCGGCGAGGACGAGGCCGCCGGCGAGGGCCTGCTCGGCCGGGGCGGTCAGCGCCACGGCCAGGGCAGCGAGGTAGACGGCCGTCAGCAGCGCCGACGCGGCGGTCACCCGAGCGGGGACGCGGAGCGTGGGCAGGTGGACGGCCGGCAGGTGCGGGACGGGTGCGGACAGGTGCACGGAACCCTCCATGGGATCGGCGCCCGCCGGGCCGGCGCCCCGGGCCCGCTGGGAGCGGAACCGGGAGCGCCGGCACGGCGACGGCGCGACGAGCACGCTCACGCGCGGGGGCGCGCGAGCCCGCGGGTCACTTCAGGGCGTCCTTGGCCTTCTGCAGCAGGTTGTCCATCTTGGTCTGCGGCGAGCCGTACAGGCGCGGGTCACCCGGCGGCAGGATCGGTGCGTCGGCGCTGGCGGCGATCGGGGCGGCGCGCAAGGTGTTGTCCGTGCCGTCCAGTGCCGGGCCGTTGGCCCAGCGGCCGTTGGCGGCCTCGGGGCCGTCGGAGGCGTCGATGAAGGTGTAGGCGAACTCCGGGAGCTCCTCCTCCAGCGGGAAGGCCTCGGGGACGGGCAGGCCCTCGATGCCGTCCTCCTTCAGCTGCTCCATCGCGGCGAGCCACTGCTGCTGGTGGTAGTGGTCCCGGGTGAGCAGGAAGCGGAGCAGGTCCTTGACGCCGTGGTCGTCGGTCATGTTCCACAGCCGGGCGACCTGGAGGCGGCCCTGCATCTCGGCGGTGGCGTTGTAGGAGAAGTCCGCCATCAGGTTGCCGCTGGCGGTGACGTAGGCGCCCGTCCAGGGGTTGCCCATGCTGTCCATGTAGGACGCGCCGGCGCCGTTCTGGATGAGGTGCTGCGGGTTGTGCTGGCCGTACCCGGCGGCCGCCTCCTTGGTGCGGTCCGCGGAGTCCGGCTTCAGCGGCGCGTGGTCGAGCAGCCGGTCGATCATCGTCACGATCATCTCGACGTGCGCGAGCTCCTCGGTGCCGATGGCCAGGAGCAGGTCCTTGTACTTGCCGGGCAGCCGGCAGTTCCAGCCCTGCAGCAGGTACTGCGTCGCGACGGTCATCTCACCCCACTGACCGCCGAGCACCTCCTGCATCTTGCGGGCGAAGTCCGGGTCCGGGCCGTCGGGCTTGGCCTCGTACTGCAGGGCGTGGGTGTGCGTGAACACGGGCGTCTCCTCTGGTCGAGCCGTTCGCCGTCCGCCCCGTTCGGGGCGACACACTCCAGATGCCCCCGCCCGGTGACACCCCCGTGCCGTCCGGTGGCCCGCAGGGGCCGACCTGGTCAGCGGTCGGGGAGGCGCACCACCAGGGTGAAGGCGCCGTCCTCGGCGCGGCACCAGGCCAGCCGGCCACCCAGCTCCCGGGTCTGCCGCTGCACCGACCACAGCCCCAGTCCGGTCAGGTCGACCGGCGGGGTGGGCCGGCTGAGGTGCCCGAGCACCCGCTCGGCCGGCACGCCGTGCTGGGTCAGCGCCAGCTCGACCCAGCCGCGGCGACGGCGGACGACGAGCCGGACCTCCTCGCCCCCGCCGTGCCGGTGGGCGTTCTCGAGCAGGTTGGTGAGGATCCGCTGCACCCGGGCGTCGGCGACCGCGACGTCGGCGGCGTCCGGCGTCAGCTCCAGCCGCAACTGGTGCTCGGCCAGGCCGGAGGCGCCGACGGACGCCCGGATCACCTCGGCGAGCCGCCGCACCCCGCGCCGCTCGGGTGCCCCGGCGGTGGCGTTCGCGGTGCGCAGCATGGAGGACAGGTGGTGGGCCTGGTCCCGGGCCAGCTGGAGCAGCTCCGGGCGGCCGGCGGCGTCGCCGTCCAGCCGGTCGAGCACCGACTCCAGCGCGGCCAGGGGGCTGCGCATGTCGTGGCAGAGCGCGCGCACCAGCGCGTCGCCGGTGCTCACCGCCTCCTGGCCGGGCGTGGGCAGGTGGCTGCGCACCACCCGGACCAGGTCGGTGACCAGGGCGGGGAGTGACGCGGGTCGTGTGTCGGCAGCGAGGGTCACGGGCACCTCCGGGGTTGCCCCCGGTCAGCCGCGCGGGCGCGGTCGACCAGAGGGGAGTGACGTGGAGGGACCCGGAGCCGGAGCTGAGCACCGTCCCCCCGTGGACGTGGTCGTCATCGACGACCACCCGTTGTTCAGCCGGGGCCTGGAGCTGCTGCTCCCCCCGGAGAGCGGTGGCCGGGTCCGCGTCGTGGGCACGACGGACGACGCCTCCGCCGGTGCGGCGCTGGTGCGCCGGCACCACGCGGACGTCGCCGTCGTCGACCTGCACATGCCGCCGCCCGGCGGCGCCCGGGCGATCGCGGCGATCCGCCGGGCCGACCCGATGGTGCGCGTCGTCGCGCTGTCCGGGCTGGCCGAGGCCGACGCCGCCCTGGAGGCGCTGCGCGCCGGGGCCAGCGGCTTCCTGCCCAAGACGGCCAGCCCGGAGGCGCTGGTGCGGCCGCTGCTGGCCGTGCTCGACGGCTGGTCGGTGATCCCCGAGTCGCTGCTGCGCCAGCTGCTCGACGACGCGGCCCCCGTGGCCGACCAGGGCATCGCGGCTCAGCTCAGCGCCGACGACCGGCGGCTGTGGCGGCTGATCGCCGCCGGCACGAGCACCGTCGACATCGCCACGACCCTGCACGTCTCCGAGCGCACGGTGAAGCGGTTGGTGGCCAACCTGCTGCGCCAGCTGAAGGTGTCCACCCGGGTGGAGGCCGCTGCGCTGGCCGGCCGCATCGGGCTCGGGCAGGACGGCGCGGCCTGACACCCCGGGGGTCACGGCGCTGGTCTCCATCGCCCGCGCCCTACCCGGCGCGCTCGGTCGCACGCGCGGACCGGACAGTTCCGTTGTGCGCGAGCTGACGGTGCTCGGCCGGTCGCCTACCGTTCCCGCATGGCTTCCCGGATCGTGCTCCTCGGCGCCACCGGCCACACCGGCGGCCGGACGGCGGCGGCGCTGGTCGCCCGCGGCGCCCGCCCGGTGCTCGCCGGTCGCGACCCCCACCGCCTGGCGGACCTGGCCGGCCGGCTCGGAACCGGCGACGGCCCGCTGGAGACCGCGGTGGTCGACGTCGGTGACGCCCCTTCGGTCCGCGCTCTGCTGACGGCCGGGGACGTGCTGGTCAGCACGGTGGGCCCGTTCCTCCGGCTCGGCGAGCCGGTGGTCACCGCCGCGGTCGAGGCCGGCGCGGTCTACCTGGACTCCACCGGTGAGCCCCCCTTCCTCCGCCGGGTGTTCGAGCGGCACGGCCCCCGCGCCGCGGTGACCGGTGCCGCCCTGCTCACCGCCTTCGGGCACGACTACGTGCCCGGCAACCTCGCCGCCGCGCTGGCCCTGGCCGACGCCGGGTCGCGGGCGCACCGGGTCGACGTGGGCTACGCCCTGGACGGGGTGCGCGGCCAGGCCTTCTCCCGGGGGACGTTCAGCTCGCTGGCCGGGGTGGTGCTCGAGGAGGGGCACGCCTTCACCGACGGCCGGCTGGTCGACGAGCCGGCCGGCGCGCGCACCTGGGTGTTCGATGCGGCCGGGCGCCGTCGCGAAGGGCTGTCGGTCGGCGGGTCGGAGCACCTGGCGCTGCCCGGGCTCGCCCCGACGCTGCGGGAGGTCGGCGTCTGCCTGGACTGGTTCGGGCCGGCGACCCCGGTCGCCCATCGGCTCGCGCCGCTGGCCCCCTGGGTGCGGCGGGTGCCCGGCGCGCAGACCGGCCTGACCCGGCTCGCCGACCTGGTCGCCGGCCGGCTCGCCGAGGCGCCGTCGGACCGCGGCGACGTGCGCACCGCGGTCGTCGCGGAGGTGCGCGATCCGCGGGGCGTGCGGGTCGCCCGCGTCGAGCTCGGCGGCCCCGACCCGTACGCGATGACCGCCGACCTGCTCGCCTGGGGCGCGGTGCGCGCCGCTGCCGGTGGCGTGACCGGGGTCGGCGCCCTCGGGCCGGTGCAGGCGTTCGGGCTGGCGGAGCTCACCGCCGGTGCCGCCACGGCCGGTCTCGTCCGGCGGTGACCGACCGCCTGGCCTGCGTCGACATCGGTTCCACGTGGACCAAGGCGGCGCTGGTCGAGCTGCCGGGCGGGCGGCTGCTGGCCACCCGGCAGGCACCGACCACCCCGGACGACGTCGTCGCCGGGGTGCTCGCCGCGACCGCGGGGTGGGACGCCGAGGTGCGGGCCTGCTCCAGCGCCGGCGGTGGGCTGCGGCTGGCGGTGGCCGGCTACGAGGAGCTGATCAGCGCCGAGGCCGGGCACCGGGCTGCCCTCTCCGCCGGCGCCCGGGTGGTGCACGTGACCGCCGGCCGGCTGGACAGCGCCGCCCTGGCCGCCCTGGCCGCGGCCGGGCCCGACGTCGTCCTGCTGGTCGGCGGCACCGACGGCGGCGACGCCGCGGTGCTCCGGCACAACGCGGCAGCCCTGGCAGGGTCGGCCGCGCTGCAGGGGCCCGGTGCGAGCGTGCGAGTGCCGGGAGGCAGCGGGGTCCTGCCGAGGTTCGTCCCGGTGGTGCTGGCCGGCAACGCGGCGGTGCGGGACGAGGTGGCCGCGGTGCTCACCGCCGCCGGCACCCCGGTCACCGTGGCCGACAACGTGCTGCCCGACATCGGCGTGCTGGCCCCGGACTCGGCCCGCGCCGCGATCCGGGAGGTGTTCCTGACCCACGTCATCGGCGGCGACCGGCTCTCCGCCGACCGGCGGCTGCGCCGGTGGGTGCGGGCGGTCACCCCGGACGCGGTCCTGGACGGGGTCGCCGCGCTGGCCGCGCAGCGCGCCGGGCACGGGCGTCCCGGGGTGCTGGTGCTCGACGTGGGCGGGGCGACCACCGACGTGCACTGCGTGCCCGCGGTCGACGCCGAGCAGGCGGCGCTGCAGCGCGCGGCGGTCGGCGTGCCGGCCCGGCGGCGCACCGTGGAGGGCGACCTCGGGGTGCACGCCAGCGCCGGCGCGCTGCGGGCCGCCGCCCGTGCGGAGGGGCTGGCCGACCCGGGGGAGGAGCCGCTGGCCCTGGGCGAGACCGCCGCCGTCGTGGCGCTGCGCCGGCACCTGCGCGCCGAGGCCGCCTACGGGCCCGGCGGGGCCAGCGCCCGCGGGGTGGGGCTCGTCGTCCTCTCCGGCGGGGTGTTCCGGCACGCCGCGCCGGCCGACGTCGCCGCGGTGGTCGACCGGGTGGCCGCGGACCGGGGTGGCGCGGGTGGCGTGCTGGCGGAGGCCGACGTCGTCGTCGACACCCGGTACGTGCTGGGCGCGGCCGGGCTGCTCGCCGGTGACGAACCCGCGGCGGCGGCCGGACTGCTCGGCGCGCTGCTGCCCGGCTGAGCGCCGGTCAGCGGGAGAGGGTGCCCGCCCAGGGGCCGGAGGCGACGACGGCGAAGCCCGCCGCCTCGTCGGCGGCCATGTCCACCGCGGCGTAGCCGCCGCTGCCCGCGCCCACGCAGGCCTGCACGGTGGCCAGCCCGGCCCGCCGCTGGAAGAAGGTCTGCCGGACCTGCCAGCCCACGACGGCCCGCCGCTGCAGCACGACGTGCTCGCGGACCAGCCAGCCCGACCGCACCGCCAGGGTCGGGCCGCCGACCGCGTGCCCGAGCGAGGCGTACCGCGCCCGGGCGACCGGGAAGGCCAGCACGGTCAGCACCCCGCCGACGGCAACCAGCGGCCACCAGTCCGACGACCGCGCTGAGAGCACCACCCCGGCCAGCAGGACGACGACGCCGGGCACGAGCGCGCGCAGCACCCGGCGGCGCAGCGCGGCCTTCGGGTGGGGGTGGAGCGGCCCGGGGCTGGGCACCAGCGAGTCGCTCAGCAGCCAGGCCTGCGCGCGCGGCCCGAGCGGGAGCAGCTGTCCGCGCCGGGTGGCGTCGCCCAGGCCGGTGACCAGGGCGGTCGCCCGTGCGGCGCCGACCAGCCGCATCCCCAGCCCGTCGCTCACCGCGCAGCCGCGGATCCGGTCGACCTCCAGGTCGGTGTGCCGGCGGGTGAGCAGGCCACGCTCGGCCACCAGCGACCCACCGCGGCGGACCAGCCGGAACCGCCAGTTGACCACCGCGGCGCCGAGCACCGACGCGACCGCCAGGAGCAGCAGCGCACCGGCCACCACGGCGGCGATGAACCAGCCGTCGACGACGTCCAGCTGCTCGACGTCGGGGGTGAGCTCGGGCAGGTAGTCGTCGGGCAGCTCGTCGACGAGCCGGAACAGCGCGCCGACCGCGGCCAGCGGAACCACCAGGTAGGTGCCGATCAGCGGGGCGTACAGCAGCCACCGGGGGCGCAGCCGCAGCAGCTCCTCCTCGGCCGGCTCCGGTGCGGAGTGCCGCCCGGTCGCCACCGCCGGGGCCGCGTGCCGGTGGGAGAGCAGGTGCTCCCGGAGCCGGTCGCCCTCGGCGCTGGGCACGCCGTCGACGACGAGCTCCTCGTCGTTCCCGGCGGCGCCGGCGGCGGCGTCGATCCGCACCCGCACCAGGCCGAACAGCCGGTGCAGCGGCGGGGTCTCGATCTCCACGCCACGGATCCGGTCGATCGGCACCGTGCGGGTGGAGCGGGAGACCAGCCCGCGGGTGACCACCACCGAGGTCTCACCTGCGGTGTAGGTGAACCGCCACCAGGTGAGCGCGGCCCACACCAGGGACAGCACGGTGACCCCGACGACCAGCACGACGGCCGCCCGGGGGCCGCCCTCCAGCCCCCGCCCGGCGGCGATCGCCAGCGCGACCGGCACCAGCGAGCGAGCCTGCTTGAAGGTGATCGTGTGCACCAGCAGCACCCGCGGGGAGGTGCGCCGGCCCACCGGCGCCTCCGGCTGGGGCGGCGCGGTCACGTCGCGACGTCCCGCACCTGCTCGGCCCGGCGGGCGAGGTCCTCGGCGACCTGCCGGGCGACGTCGACCTCCAGGTGCCAGATCCGCACCGTGCCCTGCGAGGAGGCGGTGAGCACCGCCACCGTGGCCAGCCCGAACATCGTCTGCAGCAGGCCGCGGTTGACGTCGACGGTCTGGATGCGGGAGATCGGCACCAGCGTCCAGGTGCGGTTCAGCCAGCCGGTGAGGGTGTAGACCGCCTCCCCGGTGACCTCCCAGCGGTGCACCCGCCAGCGAAGCCGCGGCTGCACGCCGATGGCGAGGACGGCGTCGACGGCGAGCAGGGCGACCCCGAGCCAGCGCACGACCTGCACCCAGCCGCCGGCGTCCGGGGGCACGGACAGCCAGAAGGCGGTGACCGCGAGCGCCCAGAAGAGGGTGCTGAGCGCGCCCTGCACCGTCCACAGGCCGATGGCCGAACGGGACAGCGGCCAGGCGGGGTCCCGGGCCGGTGGGGGAGCGGACATCGCCGCCCATCCTCGCAGGGTGGGGCGCCCGGACCGCGTTCCGGCGCCCGGGACGGGCGGCGGACCCGCGGCACGCCGTGCCACGATGGAGTGATGATGCCTCAGCAGGTCCCGACCGTGCCGGCTGCCGAGGTCCCCGAGGACGCCGTCGTGCTGGACGTCCGCGAGGACGACGAGTGGGCCGCCGGCCACATCGACGGGGCCACCCACATCCGGATGGGCGACGTGCCGGCGCGGCTGGACGAGGTGCCCGAGGGCGACCCGGTGTACGTCACCTGCCGCAGCGGGGGGCGCTCGGCCCGGGTGACGGCGTGGCTGAACCAGAACGGCTACGACGCGGTGAACGTCGGCGGCGGGATGGGCGAGTGGGACGCCGCAGGCCGCCCGATGGTCAGCGAGACCGGCCGCCCGCCCTACGTCGTCTGACGCCCGCGGGAGCATCGCAGGGAGCGCCAGCGACCGAGGAGCGGACCGTGGGCGGAGGGCGACCGGCGTGCGACGTCGTCTGACGCCCGCGGGAGCATCGCAGGGAGCGCCAGCGACCGAGGAGCGGACCGTGGGCGGAGGACGACCGGGGTGCTACGTCGTCTGAGGGAACTCCGCGAAGCGGGCGCGCAGGTCCTTCTTGGAGAACTTGCCGACGCTGGTCTTGGGCACCTCGTCGATGAACTCGACCGCGTCGGGCAGCCACCAGCTGGCCACCTGCGGCCGCACGTGGTCGAGGATCTCCTGCTCGCCGGCGGTCTCGCCCGGCTTGAGCACGACGCAGGCCAGCGGTCGCTCGCCCCACTTCGGGCTGGGGACGGCGACCACCGCGGCCTCGGCCACCGCCGGGTGGCTCATGATCGCGTTCTCCAGCTCGACCGAGGAGATCCACTCGCCACCGGACTTGATCAGGTCCTTGGTGCGGTCGGCGATCCGGATGCTGCCGAAGGCGTCCATCGCCGCGACGTCGCCGGTCCTCATCCACCCGTCGGGCGTGGTCAGCTCGGTGCCGGGGTCGGCGGCGTAGTACTCCTGCGCGCACCACGGCCCGCGCACCTGCAGCTCGCCGGTGGTGACGTCGTCCCAGGGCAGCTCGTCGGTGGTGCCGGCCTCGACGATGCGGGCCTCGACGCCGAACAGCGGGATGCCCTGCCGGGCTCGCTGGGCGGTGACGGTCTCCGGGTCGGCGTCGGCGTACCGCCGGGCCAGGACGCCGCCGGAGGCGACCGGGTGGGTCTCGGTCATGCCCCAGGCCTGGTAGATGGGCAGCCCGACCTGCTCCTCGTAGGCCTGCGACAGCGCGGCCGGCACGGCCGAGCCGCCGCAGCCGATCTTGCGCAGCCGGTGCGGGCGGCCGGCCAGGTGCGGCAGCATCCCCTGCCAGATCGTGGGCACCCCGGCGGTGAAGGTGACGCCCTCGTCGACGATCAGGTCGGCCAGCGCCTGCGGCTGCATCATCGCCCCGGGGAACACCATCGCCGCCCCGGCCGCGGGAGCCGCCTGCGCGATGCCCCAGGCGTTGGCGTGGAACATCGGGACGACGGGCATCGCGACGTCGTCGACGCCGATGCCGAAGCCGTTCGGGGCGATCACCGCCATCGTGTGCAGCACCGTCGAGCGGTGCGAGTAGACGACGCCCTTCGGGTTGCCGGTGGTGCCGCTCGTGTAGCACATGGCCGCGGCGGACCGCTCGTCCCGGACCTCGAACTCGACCGGATCCGCGGCGGCCAGCAGCTCCTCGTAGTCGTGCACCCGCGGGTCGTCGGGCACCTCGGCGTCCCCGCCGTCGTCCATCACGACCACGTGCCGGACGGTGGTCATGGTGTCGACCAGCGGCCACAGCAGCGGCAGCACCGTGCGGTCGACGAAGACGACCTCGTCCTCCGCGTGGTTGGCGATGTAGGTCAGCTGCTCGGGGAACAGGCGCACGTTGAGGGTGTGCAGCACCCGCCCGGTGCAGGGCGCGGCGAAGTAGAGCTCCAGGTGGCGGGCGGAGTTCCAGGCGAAGGTGCCCACCCGGCCGTCGGCGCTGACTCCGAGGGCGTCGAGCACGCCGCCGAGCCGCCGGGTGCGCCGGGCCCACTCGGCGTAGGTGGTGCGAACCTTCCCCGCGGGGCCGTTGGTGATGATCGGGACGTCACCGTGGTGCTGCTCGGCGTGCCGGAAGATCGTGTCGATCGTGAGGGGGACGTCCTGCATCAGCCCGCGCATGGCGGCATGGTGCCAGTGACGCCGCTCACGATCCACTGGGGCAGGATCGGCCCGTGACGGAATCCCCGCAGCAGGTCATCCGCGTCGACGGCGACCGGCTCGTCGGGCCCGGCGGTGGCACCGTGGTGCTCCGCGGCCTGGGCCTGGGCGGCTGGCTGAACATGGAGAACTTCATCACCGGCTACCCGGGGACGGAGTCCCAGCAGCGCCGCGCGCTGCGGGCGGCGCTGGGCGAGGAGGGGTACCGGCGCTTCTTCGACCGGTTCCTCGACGACTTCTTCACCGACGCCGACGCCGCGTACCTGGCCTCCCTCGGCCTGAACTGCGTGCGGATCCCGTTCAACTACCGGCACTTCGAGGACGACATGCGCCCCGGCGAGTTCAAGGCCGAGGGCTTCCGCCGGCTGGACCAGGCCGTGGACGCCTGCGCCCGCGCCGGGATCCACGCGATCCTCGACCTGCACGCCCTGCCCGGCGCGCAGAACCAGCACTGGCACAGCGACAACCCCACCCACTGGGCCCACTTCTGGACCCACCGGCACTTCCAGGACCGCGTCGTCGGGCTCTGGGAGGCGCTCGCCGAGCACTACCGCGGCAATCCGTGGGTGGCCGGCTACAACCCGGTCAACGAGCCCGGCGACGCCGTCGGCGAGGCGATCGGCCCGTTCTACCGGCGGCTGGAGTCCGCGATCCGCGCCGTCGACCCCGACCACGTGCTGTTCCTGGACGGCAACCGCTACTCCACCCAGTTCGACCAGCTGGGCGACCCGCTGCCCAACACGGTCTACACCGCGCACGACTACGCGCTGCCCGGCTTCGTCGACGGCGGCCCCTACCCGGGGGTGAGCCGCGGGAGGTTCGTCGACCGCGCGGTGGTCGAGCAGACGTTCCTGGAGCGGACGGCGTACATGCGCGAGACCGGGACGCCGATCTGGGTCGGTGAGTTCGGGCCGGTCTACACCGGCGACCCGGAGCGCGACGCCCAGCGGTACCAGCTGCTGCGCGACCAGCTGGAGATCTACCGCGAGCACGGGGCGAGCTGGGCGCTGTGGACCTACAAGGACATCGGCCTGCAGGGCCTGGTCACCGTTCCGCCCTCCTCGCCCTACCTGCAGCGGATCGCGCCGGTGCTGGCGAAGAAGGCCCGCCTGGGCGTGGACTCGTGGGGCTCGACGGACGCCGGCGTGCGGGACGTCCTGGAGCCGATCGAGCAGCTGGTCGCCCGGGAGTTCCCCGACTTCCAGCCCTATCCGTGGGGTCAGCACCGGTGGCTGCACGGGATCATCCGGCACGTGGTGCTCGCCGAGGCCATGGCCGGTGACTTCGGGCGGGCGTTCGAGGGCGTGCCGCCGGAGGAGGCCGAGGAGCTGGCCGGGGCGTTCGCGTTCGACCGGTGCTCCGTCCGGGAACCGCTGGCCGAGCTGCTGCGCACCTCCGCCTGAGCCGGCACGTCGTCCGGGACGGGCTGGGGCGGCTTCCCTGCCCGAACCGCGATGAACCCGTCGTTACGGGAACGTGACCACCGATCGGGTCACCGAACTTGACGCACCAGGGTTGTTAGCGCTCACACTGTCTCGGCTCGCACAGGCGCGGGCCTGCCGCCCCACGGGTGCTGGCAGCGTCTCGAGGAGGAGATGTAGTGCGCAAGGAGCTCAAGCTGACCGCCCTGGGGGCGGCGCTGGCCATTGGTCTGACCGCCTGCGGTGGCGGCGGCGCCGGCAGCAACTCGGACACCGCGGAGGCGGACCCGGGCGACCTCACCATCGGCGTCGCGATGCCGACGGAGACCTCGGAGCGGTGGATCGCCGACGGCGACAACGTCCGGTCCCAGCTCCAGGACGCCGGTTACAAGGTCGAGCTGCAGTACGCCGGGGACGACATCCCCACCCAGTCCCGCCAGATCGACCAGATGATCACCGAGGGCGTGGACGTCCTGATCGTCGCCGCGATCGACGGCACCGCGCTGGCCCCGCAGCTGGAGGCCGCAGCGGCCGAGGGCATCGAGGTCATCGCGTACGACCGGCTGATCCGCGACACCGAGAACGTCGACTTCTACGTGACGTTCGACAACGAGGCCGTCGGCGAGGCGCAGGCCAACGCGCTGCTCGTCGGCCTGGGCCTGCAGAACCCCGACGGCTCGCCCGGCGAGGCCACCGGCCCGTTCAACATCGAGCTGTTCGCCGGCTCGCTGGACGACAACAACGCGTTCTTCTTCTGGGAGGGCGCCATGTCGGTCCTCCAGCCGCTCATCGACGACGGCACGCTGGTCGTCCCCTCGGGGCAGACCACCATCGAGCAGGCCGCCACGCTCCGCTGGCAGCAGGAGACCGCGCAGTCGCGCATGGAGACCCTGCTGACCTCGAACTACAGCGGTGACACCCAGCTCAACGGCGTGCTGTCCCCCTACGACGGCATCTCGCGCGGCATCATCACCGCCCTGCAGAACGCCGGCTACGGCCCGGCCCTGGACTCGCAGCCGCGGCCGCTGCCCGTCGTCACCGGTCAGGACGCCGAGATCGCCTCGGTCAAGCTGATCGCCGACGGCGTGCAGCACTCGACCATCTTCAAGGACACCCGACTGCTGGCCGAGCAGGCCGTGGCCGCCGCCGAGGCGTTCCTGGAGGGCGAGGAGCCCGAGGCCAACGACACCGAGACCTACGACAACGGCATGAAGGTCGTGCCGTCGTACCTGCTCCCGGTCGAGACGGTCTACGCCGACAACATCCAGTCGGTGCTCGTCGACTCCGGTTACTACACCCAGTCCGAGGTGGAGTCCGGTCAGGCCGACTGACCTGCTGGGTGCGGGAGGCCGTCGACCCGGCCTCCCGCACCACGCGGTCGGGCCGGCCCCGGCCGGTCCGACCGCGGTCGGACCCGGTGGCGCACGCCGCCGGGCCCGACCGTCCCAGCGGCACGCCTGCCCGGGCGCGCCCGCACCACCGGCACACCAGCACCAGTGAATGAGACGACGGAGTCCATGGCCGACCACATCCTCGAGATGCGCAGCATCACCAAGACGTTCCCGGGCGTGAAGGCGCTCTCGGACGTGACGCTGGCCGTGCAGCGCGGTGAGGTGCACGCGATCTGCGGCGAGAACGGCGCCGGCAAGTCCACCCTGATGAAGGTGCTGTCCGGGGTGTACCCGGCCGGCACCTACGAGGGCGAGATCGTCTTCGACGGGCAGCCCTGCTCGTTCGGGGGCATCCGCGACTCCGAGCACGCGGGGATCGTGATCATCCACCAGGAGCTCGCCCTGGTGCCCTACCTGTCGATCGCGGAGAACATCTTCCTCGGCAACGAGCGACGGGGTCGCGGTGGCCTGATCGACTGGAACAAGGCCAACGCCGAGGCCGCCGACCTGCTCCGCCAGGTGGGCCTGGACGAGAACCCGGCCACCCCGGTCGGCCAGCTCGGCGTCGGCAAGCAGCAGCTGGTGGAGATCGCCAAGGCGCTGTCCAAGGACGTGAAGCTGCTGATCCTGGACGAGCCGACCGCAGCGCTCAACGACACCGACTCCGCGCACCTGCTCGGCCTGATCCGCGGTCTGCGCGAGCGCGGGATCACCTCGATCATCATCTCGCACAAGCTCAACGAGATCGACGCGATCGCCGACCACACCACGATCATCCGGGACGGCCAGACCGTCGAGACGCTGGACATGGCCGACCCGGCCGTGACCGTCGACCGGATCATCAGCGGCATGGTGGGCCGCACCCTGGACTCCTACTACCCCACGCGCGAGTCGCACCCGGGGGAGGAGGTGCTCCGGGTCGAGGACTGGACGGTCAAGCACCCGACCCAGGACCGGCTCGTCGTCGACCACGCCTCCTTCGACGTGCGCGCCGGGGAGGTGGTCGGCATCGCCGGGCTGATGGGTGCTGGGCGGACCGAGCTCGCCATGAGCATCTTCGGCCGCTCCTACGGCACCTACGTCGGGGGCCGCCTGTTCCTGCACGGCCGGGAGGTCACGGCCCGCAACGTGGCCGAGGCGATCGACGCCGGCATCGCCTACGCGACCGAGGACCGGAAGAAGTACGGCCTCAACCTCATCGACGACATCACGCGCAACGTCTCGGCCGCGGCGCTCGGCAAGCTCTCCAGCCGCGGTTTCGTCGACGCCAACGAGGAGACGAAGGCGGCGGAGGAGTCGCGGACGTCGATGAACATCAAGGCGCCGTCCGTGCTGTCCGTCGTCGGCAAGCTCTCCGGGGGCAACCAGCAGAAGGTCGTGCTGAGCAAGTGGCTGCTCACCGACCCCGACGTGCTGATCCTCGACGAGCCGACCCGCGGCATCGACGTCGGCGCCAAGTACGAGATCTACACGATCATCAACCGGCTCGTGGCCGCCGGGAAGGCAGTCGTGGTGATCAGCTCCGAGCTGCCCGAGCTGCTCGGCATCTGCGACCGCGTCTACACCCTCTCGGCCGGCCGCATCACCGGTCAGCTCCCCGTGCGGGAAGCAACCCAGGAACGCCTCATGACCCTCATGACCCAGGAGAAGGAGCCGGTCGGATGACCCACACCGTCGGTCCGACGTCGGAGCCCGAGGCCGAGTCGGCCACCGCGCCCAAGGACGTCGCCCCCGCCGCCGCGCGCACCGCTGGCACCAGCGACGTGCGCTCGCTGTTCACCCGCAACCTGCGGACCAGCGGCATCTACATCGCCTTCGTGGCGATCGTGGTGCTGTTCACGGTCCTGACCGACGGTCGGCTGCTGTCGTCGGGCAACGTCACGAACATCGTCCTGCAGTACTCCTACATCCTGATTCTGGCGATCGGGATGGTCATCGTGATCATCGCGGGGCACATCGACCTGTCGGTCGGGTCGGTGGTCGCGGTCACCGGTGCGGTCTCCGCGGTCCTGGTGATCCGCGAGGGGCTCCCGTGGTGGGTCGGCGTGCTGGCCGCGCTGGCCACCGGGCTGGCGATCGGGGCCTGGCAGGGCTTCTGGGTGGCCTACGTCGGCATCCCGGCCTTCATCGTGACGCTCGCCGGCATGCTGCTGTTCCGCGGCCTGACCCTGCAGGTGCTCGACAACGTCTCGCTGTCGCCGTTCCCCCGCGAGTACGGCCAGATCGCCTCCGGCTTCAGCAACGGGCTGATCGGCGGCAACGGCTACGACGCGTTCACGCTGCTGATCTTCGGCGTCGCAGTGGTCGTCTACGCCTACACCCAGTTCCGCAACCGGCAGACGCAGCTGCGCTACGACCAGCAGGTCGAGTCGTTCCCGCTGTTCGTCGCGAAGATCGTCGCCGTCGCCGCTGTGGTCATGGCCTTCGCCTGGAAGCTGGCCACCGCCCGCGGGCTGCCCTACGTGCTGATCATCCTGGCGGTGCTCATCCTCGTCTACGGCGTGGTCACCAAGCGGACCGTGTTCGGTCGCCAGGTCTACGCCATCGGCGGCAACCTCGCCGCGGCGACGCTGTCCGGGGTGAAGGTCAAGACGGTCAACTTCTGGATCTTCGTGAACATGGGCTTCCTGGCCGCCGTGGCCGGGGTCGTGTTCTCCTCCCGGTCGAACGGGGCCCAGCCGAGCGCCGGCCAGATGTTCGAGCTCGACGCCATCGCGGCGGCGTTCATCGGCGGCGCCGCCGTCACCGGCGGCGTGGGCACGGTGGTGGGGGCCATGGTCGGCGGTCTGATCATGGCCGTGATGACCAACGGCATGACCATCATGGGCGTCGACCAGTCGCTGCAGTCGGTGGTCAAGGGGCTGGTGCTGTTGCTGGCGGTGGCCTTCGACGTCTACAACAAGCGGCGGGCAGGCGCCTCGCGCTGACGCCGGGGTCCTCGCGCCGACGCCGTCGGCGCGAGGACGACCGCGACCGGGGGTGGCAGCGGAGCCACCTCCACGGGAGGGGAGACGGTGCTGACGCAGGGGCCGGCACGAGCGCGGGCGATGTCCGACGTGGCAGCGCACGCGGGGGTCTCCCACCAGACGGTGTCCCGGGTGGTCAACGGCCACCCCAACGTCGCCCCCGGCACCAGGGCGCGGGTGCTGCAGGCGATCGCGGAGCTGGGCTACCGGCCCAACACCGCCGCCCGCGCCCTGGTGACCGGATCGACCCGCACCCTGGGTCTGGTCACCTCGCACATCAACCAGTACGGCCCGGCGCAGACGCTGCTGGGCCTGGAGAAGGCCGCGCGTGCGGCGGGGTACTCGCTGGGCGTCGCGATCCTCGACGAGGACAGCGAGGCGGCGATGCGCGAGGCGGTCGACCGCTTCGTGGCCCAGTCGGTCGACGCCGTCGTCGCGCTGTCCACCTACGGGCAGGCGGTCGACGCGCTCCGGCGTTTCGAGTCGCCGGTGCCGCTGATCGCGGTGCAGGTCGGCCGGGACGAGAGTCGGCCCACCGTCTGGGTCGACCAGCAGGTCGGTGCGGCGCTGGCCACCCGGCACCTGCTCTCGCTGGGGCACCGCACGGTGCACCACGTGACCGGCCCGGGTGACTCGCTGGAGGCCCGCGGGCGGGTGATCGGCTGGCAGGCGGAGCTGGCGAAGGTGGGCGCCCCGGTGCCGGCCCTGCTGCACGGCAACTGGCTGGCGTCCTCCGGGCACGCCGCCGGGCTGGAGCTGGCCCGACGGGCGCGCTCCGGGGAGGACGTGACCGCCGTCTTCGTGGCCAACGACCAGATGGCGCTCGGGCTGCTCAACGCCCTGCACGGGGCGGGGCTGTCGGTGCCCGGCGACGTGAGCGTCGTCGGCTTCGACGACATCCCGGAGGCGGCGTACTTCACCCCGCCGCTGACGACGGTGCGCCAGGACTTCGCCGAGCTGGGCCGGCGGGGGGTGCAGCTGGTGCTCTCCCGGCTGCGGGGCGAGCAGAGCGAGTCCCAGCCGGTGCTGCCCGCCCTCGTCGTCCGGGAGACGACCGGCCCCGCACCCCTCCGCTGAGCGTCCGGCGCGTGGTCCACCGTCCCACCCACGGGGAGCGAGGACAGCTTGACCGGACTGTTGTTAGCGCTAACAATCCACTCACGTTCCGCGGCCCACGGTCGACCGGATCACCGGCACCAGACCACGGGACCAGGCCTGTCACCGATGGGCGGAAGGGACTCCTGACATGACGACCGACGCTGTCGCAGCGATCACCTCGGGCCGCACGGCGCTGGGCATCGAGCTCGGCTCCACCCGGATCAAGGCGGTGCTGATCGGCCCCGACCACGCGCCGCTCGCCGTCGGGGCCTCCGACTGGGAGAACCAGCTGGTCGACGGGTTGTGGACCTACTCGCTGGACGCCGTCTGGGCCGGCGTGCAGCAGAGCTTCTCGGCCCTCGCCGACGACGTGCGGCAGCGCCACGGGGTGGAGCTCGCCGGAGTCGGTGCCCTCGGGGTGTCGGCGATGATGCACGGCTACCTGCCGTTCGACGCCGAGGGCCGGCTCCTCACCCCCTTCCGCACCTGGCGGAACACCAACACCGGCCGGGCGACCGAGCGGCTCAGCGCGGAGTTCGGGGTCAACATCCCGCACCGGTGGAGCGTCGCGCACCTCTACCAGGCCGTCCTGGACGGCGAGGACCACCTCGGCCGGCTCGACCACCTGACGACCCTCGCCGGGTACGTGCACTGGCAGCTCACCGGCGAGCAGGTGCTCGGCATCGGGGACGCCAGCGGCATGTTCCCGATCGACCCCGCCACCGGCGGCTACGACGCCGCCATGCTGGCCCGGTTCGACCAGCTGGCCGCCGAGGCCGGGGTGGAGCTCACCCTCGCCGAGCTGCTGCCGGCCATCGCCGTCGCCGGGCAGCCGGCCGGCACGCTCACCGCGGCGGGCGCGGAGCTGCTCGACCCGACCGGCCGGCTGCGCCCCGGCGTCCCGCTCTGCCCGCCCGAGGGCGACGCGGGCACCGGCATGGTCGCCACCAACTCGGTGGCGCCCCGCACCGGCAACGTCTCCGCCGGGACGTCGATCTTCGCGATGGTCGTGCTCGAGGGTGAGCTCGCCGGGGTGCACCGCGAGCTGGACCTGGTCACCACGCCGGCCGGCGACCCGGTGGCGATGGTGCACTGCAACAACGGAGCCAGCGAACTGGACGCCTGGGCCGGTCTGTTCGCCGAGTTCGCCCGGGCGCTGGGCTCTCCGGCCGACCCGTCGGAGGTCTTCGCGACCCTGTTCACGGCCGCGCTGGACGGGGCCGCCGACTGCGGAGGGATGCTCGCCTACAACTACCTCTCCGGCGAGCCGATCACCGACCTCGAGGAGGGCCGCCCGCTCTTCCTGCGGTCCCCCGACAGCCGGCTCGACCTCGGCACCTTCATGCGCACGCACCTGTTCTCCTCCCTGGCCACGCTGCGCATCGGCATGGACGTGCTGCAGAAGGCCGAGGGCGTGCGGCTGGACCGGATGTTCGCCCACGGCGGCATGTTCAAGACCGCAGGCGTGGCCCAGCGGTTCCTGGCCGCCGCGATCGACACGCCGGTCTCCGTCGGTGACGTCGCCGCGGAGGGGGGTGCCTGGGGCATCGCCGTCCTGGCCGCCTTCGCCACCGGGCGGGCGCCGGAGCAGAGCCTGCCCGACTACCTGGACACCGCGGTCTTCGCCGGCACGAGCCTGGTGACCGCCGAGCCCGACCCGGCCGACGTCGCGGGCTTCGACGCCTTCATGCAGCGGTACGTCGCCGGGCTCCCGGTCGAGCGCGCCGCCGTCCAGCACGTGGCCACCGGCTCCCAGCCGACCGAGCCGTCCGACCCCACCTCCGCAACCCTGACCGAGGAGCAGCCGGCATGACCGCCACCGCCGACCCGCAGGCCCGCACCGAGCGGGGCACCCACCGCGCGCAGCGCGAGCACGTCGCCCACCTGCACTCGTACCTCACCCGCTACGAGCTGGTCACCTGGACCTCCGGGAACGTCTCCGAGCGCGTGCCGGGCGAGGACCTGTTCGTCATCAAGGGCAGCGGCGTCGAGTACGACGAGCTGACCTGGGAGGGCATCACCGTCTGCGACCTCGACGGCAACGCCGTCGACGGGGTGAAGGCGCCGTCGTCGGACACCGACGCGCACGCCTACGTCTACCGGAACATGCCCGAGGTCAACGGCCAGGTGCACACGCACAGCACCTACGCCGCGGCCTGGGCGGCCCGGCACGAGGAGATCCCCTGCGTGCTCACCGCGATGGCCGACGAGTTCGGCGGTCCGATCCCGGTCGGGCCGTTCGCGCTGATCGGCGACGACTCCATCGGCCAGGGCATCGTCGCCACCCTGCAGGGGCACCGCTCGCCGGCGGTGCTGATGAAGAACCACGGCGTCTTCACCATCGGCCCCTCGGCGAAGGCGGCGGTGAAGGCCGCCGTCATGACCGAGGACGTCGCCCGCACCGTGCACCTCTCCCGTCAGCTGGGGGAGCCCGTCCCGATCGCGCAGGCGGACATCGACTCGCTCTACGCGCGCTACCAGAACGTCTACGGCCAGCGCTGACGCGCCGGCCCCGAGGTAAGGACCTGTACGTGGCATTCGAGGACAACGAGGTCTGGTTCCTCACCGGCAGCCAGGGGCTGTACGGCGAGGAGACCCTGCAGCAGGTGGCCGAGCAGTCCCAGCGGGTGGCGGCCGCCCTCGACGGGTCGTCCGACGTCCCGGTCCGGGTGGTCTGGAAGCCGGTGCTCACCGACGCCGGCGCCATCCGCCGGCTGATGGGCGAGGCCAACGAGACGCCGTCCTGCATCGGCGTCATCACCTGGATGCACACCTTCTCCCCGGCGAAGATGTGGATCTCCGGGCTGGACGCGCTGCGCAAGCCGCTGCTGCACCTGCACACCCAGGCCGACGCCGCCCTGCCGTGGGCGACGATCGACATGGACTTCATGAACCTCAACCAGGCCGCCCACGGCGACCGGGAGTACGGGTTCATGCTCACCCGGCTGCGCACGCCGCGGACCACGGTCGCCGGCCACGTCAGCAACCCGCGGGTCGCCCGGCGGGTGGGCTCCTGGGTGCGGGCCGCCGCCGGTGCGGCCGAGGCCCGCGGGCTGAAGCTCGCCCGGTTCGGCGACAACATGCGGGACGTCGCGGTGACCGAGGGCGACAAGGTCGAGGCGGAGATCCGCTTCGGCATGTCGGTGAACACCTGGGGCGTCAACGACCTGGTGGCCGCGGTGGAGCGGGTGGCCGAGCCGGCCGTCGACGCGGTGATCGCCGAGTACGCCGACCTGTACGAGATGGACGCCGACCTGCGCCCCGGCGGCGACCGGCACCACAGCGTCCGCTACCAGGCGCGGATCGAGGTGGCGCTGCGCCAGTTCCTGACCGAGGGCGGCTTCGGCGCGTTCACCACCAACTTCGAGGACCTCGGCGGCCTGCGCCAGCTGCCCGGCCTCGCCGTCCAGCGGCTGATGGCCGACGGGTACGGGTTCGGAGGTGAGGGCGACTGGAAGACCTCCGCCCTGCTGCGGGTGCTCAAGGTCGCCGGCGCCGGGCTGCCCGGCGGCACCTCCTTCATGGAGGACTACACCTACGACCTGGCGGCCGACCGGCCGACGATCCTCGGCGCCCACATGCTCGAGGTGTGCCCGACGATCACCGGGGAGAAGCCGCGCCTGGAGGTGCACCCGCTCGGGATCGGCGGCCGCGAGGACCCGGCCCGGCTGGTGTTCACCGCCGCGCCCGGCGCCGGGGTCACCATCGGCTGGTCGGACCTGGGCGACCGGTTCCGCTGGGTGGCCAACGAGATCGACGTCGTCGAGCCCGCCGAGGCGCTGCCCAACCTGCCCGTCGCCCGGGCCGTCTGGGCACCGCGGCCGGACTTCGAGACGGCGACCGAGGGCTGGCTCACCGCCGGCGGCCCGCACCACACGGTGCTCTCGACCCAGCTGGGTGCCGAGGAGCTCACCGACCTGGCCGAGGTGTTCGACACCGAGCTGGTGCTCATCGACGCCGACACCACCCGTCGGAGCCTCGCCAAGGAGCTGCGCTGGTCCGCGGCCTACCACCGCCTCAACCAGCGCCTCTGAACTCCGGTCACCCGCGGCGGCATCCCCCGAGCGGTCGCGGGTGACCGGATCCCACCCCGACGCCCGGGCCAGGGACCCCTGGCCGGGGCGTCGTCGTTCGATCGGCGAGGCGAGACCGGGGTGGCCGCTCATCGATCGGCCGCGGCACATCGATGCACTCGCGGCCCATGGACTGCGCACAGCTCCTGCGAAGTACGGCTGCGCATCGTGAGTGCCATGACGGAGATCGCCACGACCACCGCCCCCGCCCGACGACGACCTGAGCGGCCCGCCACCAGATGGATGACCGCCATGCTGCTGGCCGGCAGTCTCGCCCTGGGCGGATGCAGCACCGCCACGGCCGACACTGCGACCAGCTCCTCGACGAGCAGCTCGACCACGGACGCAGCGGCGACCTCGACCGCCGACGCCACCACGACCGCGCAGACCATCAGCGACACCGCGGCCGCTGCCGAGGCCTTCCTCGCCACCCTGAGCGAAGAGCAGCGCGAGGCGGTGCTCTACGCCTACGACGACGAGACCAAGACCACCTCCTGGTCCAACTTCCCCGTCACCTTCGTCGAGCGCGCCGGCCTGAACCTCACCGACCTCACCGAGGAGCAGCAGACCGCCGCCCTGGCCGTGCTCGAGTCGCTGCTCAGCGAGGAGGCCTACCAGACCGTCACCGCCATCATGGGCGGGGACGAGTACCTGCTCGAGAACTCCAGTTCCACGGAGGAGAGCCTGGGCCAGTACTACATCGCCTTCTTCGGCGACCCGTCTGACACCAGCGCCTTCGAGGTGCAGTTCGGCGGCCACCACCTGGGCATCAACGCCACCCTCGACGGCGCCGCCGACACGCTCACGTTCGCCCCGACCCACCTCGGGGTGCAGCCGGCGGTCTACACCGACGCCGACGGCAACGAGGTGCAGCCGTTCGACGGCATCTACACCGACGCGTTCGCCTTCTTCGACAGCCTCACCGCTGAGCAGCAGGCGACCCTCACCTCGGGTGAGGTCAGCTCCTGCGCCCCCGGCGACACCTGTGACTTCGCCACCGGGGCCGGACTCACCGGCGCGGACCTGACCGAGGAGCAGAAGCAGCTGCTGCTCGAGCTCATCGCCAACTGGGCGGGGATGGCCGACGAGGAGAGCACCGCGACCACCCTCGCCGAGATCGAGGCCACCCTCGACGACACGGTCGTGGCCTGGTCGGGTGAGACCACCTACGACATGAGCACCGGCGACGGCATCTCGTTCTCGATCTCCGGGCCGAACGTGTACATCTCGTTCCAGGCGCAGGACGGGTCAGCCGGTGCGGACGTCGAAGGTGTCTCCACCAGCGGCTGGGGTCACGTCCACACCATCTACCGCGACCCGACGAACGACTACGCCGGCAGCGTGACGCAGCAGGCCGCCTCCGGCATGGGCGGTGGCGGAGCCCCCGGCGGCGGTGAAGCACCCGGCGGCGGAGCACCCGGCGGCGAAGCACCCGAGGGTGGCGCCCCGTCCGACGAGTGACGGCCACCCGACCACACCGGTCCTTCCACGAACGTCAGGGGTCCGTGAATCGGGCCGCGACCTCGGGCACGGGTCTCGGGCCAGTTGACCCGTTGGTCGACCTGCGCGAATGCACCGGAGGACCGGTGAGGTCGGATGCGGCCCATCAAAGGGTGGTCGTGGGCCGCCGTTCCGGGACCCCTCTCCGGTCACGCACTGCGAGACGGCCCTCCGCTGGTCGCTCTTCGTCTCCCGGGCCCGGAATCGGTCGGATGGTGGTCTGGTCGTCACGGGGCGGTTCGGCCAGCGTTCGATGAGCAGTGCCCCGGTACGGCTCGGGTGAGCAACGCCGTGCTCAGCCGATCCGGCGCTTGTTCCCCCGCGAGCGCGGTGACCACCTGGGCCGAGGGGGACGTGGCGCGTCCTTGCTCCAGGCGCAGCACGTAGTCGACCGACAGGCCGGCGAGCTGGGCGAGCTCCTCGCGGCGCAGCCCGGTGCCCGCCGGTTGGTAGCCGGGGTGATGCCGGTGTCGGTGGGGGAGAGGCGGTCGCGCCAGGTGTGGAGCAGGGCCCCGAAGCTGAGGTCGTCCACGAGGCGCTTGTGCGGCATGAGCCCATCTTCTCCGCTGCGTCGCGGATCAGCCTGGGTACTGCTGTCCACCCGCCGGGCAGAGTACTGGTCCACTCCCTCCTCGGCGGCGAACGTGGTCGTTGCGCTGATCAACGGCGCATCGTCCACGTCGCGAGGAGCACCACCGTGCAGCACCACACCATCGTCATGACCGGCGCCAGCCGGGGGATCGGCAACCACGCAGCAGTGCAGATGCTGCGTCAGGCACCCGATCTGCACCTCCCGGTTACCGCCCGCGGATCGGGGGAGGACCTCGCCGCCCAGCTGGTGCGCGACAGCGGCAACCCCAACGTCAGCTGGGTGACCTGCGAGCTCTCCTCGCTGTCCTCCATCCGCTCGGCCGCCGCCGAGATCGGACGCCGCCTCGAGACGGGGGCGCTGCCTCCGCTGACCGGTTTCGTCGGCAACGCCGGGGTGCAGATGGCCAGCGCCAACCGGACCACCCCCGATGACCTCGAAACGACCTTCGCGGTCAACGTGCTGGCCAACCACCTCTTCCTCCGGCTGCTCGGTGACCGCCTCGTCCAGCCCGCCCGCGTGGTGATCACCACCTCCGACACCCACTTCGGGGACTTCCGGCACAACATGGGCATGGTCCCCGCGCCCCAGTGGCGCGCGCCGCGCCAGCTCGCCCGGGCTGGGAGCTCGGCGGCGACCGACACGGTGACCGCCGGGCGCACCACCTACTCCACCAGCAAGCTCGCCGTCATCCACCTCGTGCACGAGTTCAGCCGGCAGCTGCCGGCCGGGGTGGACATCTACTCCTGGAACCCCGGCTTCGTTCCCGGCACCGGCCTGGCCCGCGACGCCAACGCCGTGCACCGCTTCGCGATGAGGTACGTGATGCCGCTGATGGCGCTTACCCCGCTGTCGGTGAGCGCGAAGACGGCCGGACGGCGCCTGGCCGACGTCGTCCTGGGTGACCGCCTCGCCGATAGCGGCGCCTACATCAACCTCGACGAGCCCGAGTCCTCGTCCACCGAGTCCTACGACCCGGCCCGCGAGCGCGAGCTGTGGCAGGCCGCCGACGAGCTCTGCCGGCTCACCTGAACCCTGACCGGCGCTCAGTAGCGCAGGCTGGGGCACGACGGCCGAGTCCCTGCTCAGGAGGCGCATCGGCAACCCGGCCAGCCACCATGCCGGACGCTCACGACCCGGTGACGGGTCAGCGTGCGGTGAGCACCACCGGCAGGTCGTGCAGGCCGCGGATGACGAACTCGGGACGGCGGCGGGCGGGGGCGCCGAGCTCCAGCTGCGACGTCCGGGACAGCAGTGCACTGAAGGAGGCCTGCAGCTCGACCCGGGCCAGCGGCGCCCCGATGCAGAAGTGCACCCCGGCGCCGAAGGAGATGTGCGGGTTGTCGGTGCGTCCGACGTCCAGGGTGTCGGGGTCGGCGAACACCGCCGGGTCGCGGTTGGCGCTGCCCAGCAGGGCGGCGATCCGCTGCCCCTCGGCGACGGTGACCCCGCCGATCGCCACGTCGACGGTGGCGGTGCGCTCGAACAGCTGCAGCGGCGAGTCGAAGCGCATGAGCTCCTCGATCGCGGTGGGCAGCAGCGCCGGATCCTCGCGCAGCCGCCGCAGCTGGTCGGGGTGCTCCAGCAGGGCGAGCAGGCCGTTGCCGCTGACGTTCACCGTCGCCTCGTGGCCGGCGTTGAGCAGCAGGATGCAGGTGGTGACCAGCTCGTCCTCGGTCAGCCGGTCGCCCTCGGAGTCGCGCACCGTGACCAGGTGGGTGAGCAGGTCCTCACCCGGGGTGCGGCGGCGCTCGGCGGCCAGCTCGCGCAGGTAGGCGACGAACTCGGCGGCGGCCCGCTCGGCGTCGTCCTCGATGGCCGTCGTCCGGCCGTACTCGTACATCTTCACGATCGCGTTGGACCACGGTCGCAGCAGCGGCCGGTCGGCGGCCGGGACGCCGAGCAGCTCGGCGATCACCGCCACCGGCAGCTCCTCGCTCATCCCGGACAGGACGTCGACCGGTGCCGACCCGGCCGACCGCTCGACCAGCTCGTCGACCAGGGAGTCGGCCAGCTCCTGCACCCACGGGCGCAGCCGCTCGACGTGCCCGCGGGCGAACGCGGCGCTGATCAGCCGGCGCAGCCGGGTGTGCTCCGGCGGCTCCATCTCCAGGATCGCGTTGCGGTGGATCAGGTTGAACTGGTCGAACCGCTCGGCGGGCGCCTTGTCGCGCCAGATCCGGCCCAGCCGCCGGTCGCGCAGCACCGCGTTGGACTCGGCGTGGGTGAAGGCCAGCCACATGCCGAGGCCCGCGTCCCACTGCACCGGCGCGACGGCCCGCGCTCGCGCGAAGGTGGGGTACGGGTCGGCGACCACGGCCGGGTCGGCCAGGTCCAGGGGAGCAGCAGCCAGCGTCACTGGAGTGACTCTAGCGAGGTGGCGCCGGAGGAGTCTCCTACCCTCGCAGCATGGCCCGTTCCGCATCCCGCAGCCGTCCCGCCGCCCCGGCCGCCGACGGCGAGATCAACCCGAAGGCCCCGTGCCCGTGCGGCTCCGGCCGGCGGTACAAGCACTGCCACGGCTCCGGCTACGCGGCGCCGGTGCGCCGTCCCTTCGAGGGCCTGACGGGCGAGGCCGACTGGGTCGCGCTGCGCGAGCTGGTGCCGGCCGCCACCGCGAAGCTGCGCACCACCGACGGCCGGGAGGTGACGCTGGCCAGCGTGCTGCCCGGCGGCACGCCCGCGCTGGTGCGCGCCAACGGCGAGATCCTGCTCGGCGTCCAGCTGCCCACCTCCTCCGACGACGTCAGCCGCGACCTGGGGACGGCGCTGGCTGCCGCGCTGGAGGCCCCGGCGGGCGCACCGGTCGACCCGGGCCCGATCGGCGCCGCCGGGTCCGCCGGACCGCGGCTGCAGGAGCTGCTGGACACCAGCGCGCCGATGGAGGTCACCGTCCACGACGACTTCGGCTTCTGGCTCGAGGGCGCCGAGCCGAACCCGGCCGCCCAGGCCGGCCTGCAGCAGGCCAACGAGATGGTCATGCCGACCGTCCGGCTCGAGGGCCTGGAGGCCGCGTACTGGTGCCGTCCCTCGGTCGACCGGGCGCACGTGCGCTGGGCGCGGCCCGAGGCCGAGGAACCGCTGCTGGACGCCCTGGCCCGGCTGGCGGCCGCCGGCGAGCTGACGCTGGGGGAGGACACCCGGTACGCCGGCGCCTTCCGCGCTCTCGGCCTCGTCGTCCCGGTGTGGGACGTGCCCGCCGACGTCCCCGGTGCCGACTGGGCGGCCCCGGCTGCCGAGCTGCAGACCCGGCTGACGGCGGCGCTCGCCGTCGACACCCCGCTGACCGCCGACGAGCGGCGGGCCCGCGCGGGTCTTCTCTCCCGCCAGGTCACCCTCCGGTGAGCCCGGGTGCCGCCGTGGCCCGCGGCCGCGGCGGCACCCGGAGGCATACCGTGGTGCCCGCACGGCACGGCTGAGGAGGACGAACGTGGACCACGAGCACGGCGGGATGCACCTGCCGGAGCTGCCGCCGACCACCGGCCGGGTGCTGGCGCTGGACCTGGGCGGGGCCTCCCCGGTGGCCTGGCTGGCCGTGCTGCTCGCCCTGGTCTACGGCGTCGGTCTGTGGCGGCTGCACGCCCGCGGCGTCCGGTGGTCGCCGCTGCGCACCGCCTCCTGGTTCGCCGGCTGCGCCACCACGTTCTACGTCTGCGCCAGCGGGCTGCAGACCTACGGCATGGGGCTGTTCAGCCTGCACATGGTCCAGCACATGGTGCTGACCATGATCAGCCCGTTGCTGCTGCTCGGGGGTGCGCCGGTCACCCTCGCGCTGCGGGCCCTGTCGGCGTCCCCCGGCACCGCCGGGATGCCCCGGCGGCTGGTGCTCTCGGCGCTGCACAGCAGGCTGGGCCGCGCGGTGTCGCACCCGCTGTTCACCGTGCCGCTGTTCATCGTCAGCCTCTACGGCGTCTACTTCACGCCGGTCTTCGACGACCTGATGTCGACGGTGCCCGGGCACACCTTCATGCTGCTGCACTTCCTGGTCACCGGGTTGCTGTTCTTCGGCCCGATCCTGGCCATCGACCCGTGGCCGCGCCGGTCCGGCCACGGCGGCCGGATGCTGGAGCTGCTGCTGCCCGCGCCCTTCCACGCCTTCTTCGGTGTGATCGTGATGATGAGCAGCGGCCTGCTGCTGACCAGCTACGCGAACCCACCGGAGTCCTGGGGCGTCGACCCGCTCTACGACCAGGGCGCGGCCGGCGGCATCGCCTGGTCCTTCGGGGAGTTCCCGACCGTGCTGGTGCTCGCCGTGGTGTTCTTCCAGTGGACCCGGTCGGAGGAGCGGGCCAACCGGGCCGCCGACCGGGCCCGGGAGCGGGCCATCGCCCGGGGTGAGAGCGGCGACGACCCGGAGCTGGTCGCCTACAACGAGCGCCTGCGCCGCCTCGCCGCCCAGCGTCCCTGATCGCCCCTCGTCAGAATGGCCATGTCGGCGGCCCCCCGGGCCGCCAGAATGGCCATTTCGGCGGCCCGGGGTCAGGAGGGGCGGCGGGTGCGGGGGTGGTCGGCGGCGATGAGCGCCTCGACCAGGTCGGCGCGGGCCCGGGCCACCCGGGAGCGGATGGTGCCCACCGGGCAGCCGACGACCTCCGCGGCCTCGGCGTAGGGCAGCCCGATCAGCTGGGTGAGGACGAACGCCTCCCGCCGCTCGGGGTCGAGCCGGTCGAGCACGTCCTGCGCGGCGACCGCGCCGCCCACCTCGTCGGCCGGGGCGTCGCGCACCAGGTCGCCCAGGTCGGTGTCGTCGTCGACCAGCACCAGCCGGCGGCGCTTCCTCGAGCGCAGGTGGTCGGCGCACACCCGGCGGGCGATCGACAGCAGCCAGGTGCGCACGCTCGAGCGGCCCTCGAACCGGGCCAGCGCCGGCAGCGCCCGCAGGTAGGTCTCCTGGGTGAGGTCCTCGGCGACCTGCCGGTCGGCCAGGTGGGCGCACAGCCGCCACACCTCGGCCTGCGTCTCGCGCACGAACGCCGCCTGCGCGGCGCCGTCGCCCGCTGCCGCCCGGGCCGCGAGCCGTTCCAGCTGCTCCACGACCACCCTCCGGGAACCCTGCGACTGCCGGCGACGACTATGCCAGTCGTGCGGTGCGTTCCCTTTCGTGAGGCGATCTCGGCGGGTCTGGACGACGAGGACCCGGGCATGCCCCAGCGCTGGGTCGACGAGCATCTGGCCGGCTGCGCGGCCTGCCGCGGCTGGGCGGAGGCGGCCGCGGAGGTGACCCGCCGGGCCCGGCTCGCGCCGGCTGCCCCGGTGCCCGACGTGACCGCGGCGGTGCTCGGCCGGCTGCCGGCGGCCCGGGTGCGGCGGAGCTGGGTGGACGCCGCGCTGCGGCTGGCCCTGCTCGCGGTGGGCGCCGGTCAGCTGGCGGTCAGCCTGCCGGCGTTCCTCGGTGCGGGGTCGAGCGCACCGGTGCACCTGGCGCACGAGACCGGCGCGTGGAACCTGGGCCTGGCCGCCTGCTTCCTGGTGGTCGCCGCCCGGCCCCGGCTGGCCGCCGGCGCGCTGCCGTTCCTCCTCTCCTTCACCGCGGTGCTCGGGGTGGTGACCCTTGCCGATCTCGGCGCCGGCCACGTGCACGCCGGCCGGGCCGGGACGCACCTGCTGCTGGTCTTCGGCGCCGTCCTGGTCAGCGCGCTGGCGTGGCGCGCCCGCACCCCTGGCCGCGGGCCGGTGGGCGCCGTCCGCGAGTGGGCCGGCCGGCTTCCCACCCGGGGCGGGTCCGAAGGTGTCGGGACGACGGTGCACCGCGCTGCCGTCCGTTCGCTACCGACCGAGCCGGTGGCCGAGCAGCGCGCGGCCTGACGTCGCCGCCCATGATCACCTCGGGCTGAGCCGGGCCATTCGCTCCCGGTGGCCCCGCCGGACCCGAGGTGATCATGTGACACCCGGCGTTCACCTGCTCTCCCTACGCTTCCAGGGCCATGAGCACCCCCAGGGACTCGTCGCCGGGGACCGGCGCCCTCGCCCGCCGGCTGGGCACCGGCGACGCCGTCGTCATCGGCCTGGGCTCGATGATCGGGGCGGGGGTCTTCGCCGCGTTCGCGCCGGCGGCGCAGGCGGCCGGCGCCGGTCTGCTGATCGGCCTGCTGCTCGCCGGGCTGGTCGCCTACGCCAACGCGACCGCCTCGGCGCAGCTCGCCGCGCAGTACCCGGCCTCCGGTGGCACCTACGTGTACGGCCGGGAGCGGCTGGGGCCGTGGTGGGGGTTCCTCGCCGGCTGGGGCTTCGTCATCGGCAAGACGGCGAGCTGCGCGGCGATGGCGCTGACCTTCGCCGCCTACGCGGCGCCCGACGGATGGCAGCGCCCGGTGGCGGTGGCCGCCGTCGCCGCGCTGGCCGCGGTCAACTACCGCGGTGTCACCCGCACCGCCCGGCTGACCCGGGTGATCGTCACCGTGGTGCTGACCGCGCTGACCGTCGTCGTGCTGGCCAGCCTGGTCGGCGGCTCGCCGACGTGGTCGCAGGTCAGCCCCTGGGACGGCGTCAGCGGCGGCTGGTACGGCGTGCTGCAGTCGGCCGGCCTGCTGTTCTTCGCCTTCGCCGGCTACGCGCGGATCGCGACGATGGGCGAGGAGGTGCGCGACCCCGCGCGGACCATCCCGCGGGCGATCCAGCTCGCCCTGGGTCTGGCGGTCGCCGTCTACGCGGTCGTGGCGGTCACCCTGCTGGCGGTGCTCGGCCCCGACGGGACGGCGGCGACGGCGGCACCGTTGGCGGCCGCGGTCGACGGGGGCAGCTGGTCGGCGGCGGCGCCGGTGGTCCGGATCGGGGGCGCGGCCGCGGCGCTCGGTGCGCTGCTCGCGCTGATCGCCGGCATCGGGCGCACCAGCCTGGCGATGGCCCGGGAACGCGACCTGCCGGGCTGGCTGGCGGCCGTGCACCCGCGGTACTCCGTGCCGCACCGCACCGAGGTGGCCCTCGCCGTCGTGGTGTGCCTGCTGGTGCTCACCGTCGACCTGCGCGGCGCGATCGGGTTCTCCTCCTTCGGTGTGCTGCTGTACTACCTGATCGCCAACGCGTCGGCGTTCACCCAGGACCGCTCGCACCGCCGGTTCCCCCGCGCACTGCAGGTGTTCGGCGCGGTGGGCTGCGTCGTCCTGGTGGTCACCCTGCCGCCGAGCGCCATCGCGGTCGGCGCCGCAGTGCTGGCGGTCGGCGCCGCGGCCCGCCTGGTGCGCGTCTCCCGGGAACGACGAGCCGTGTGACCCGGTGGGCGGCCGCCGGGCCTGGTTGACTGCCCGTGGTGATCACCGGCCCCGCCGGTGCGGCGGTTCGGGGCACCCAGCGAACAGCAGCCTGTCGTCGAGCGCGGAGAGTGACCACGTGAAGAGTCGTCTGGCGGCAGTGCCGCTCGCCCTGCTGCTCCTGGTGGCCGGGTGCACCGGCTCGGGCGACGACGGCGAGGACACCGCGGCGTCGAGCGCACCGGCCCGCGAGGTCGAGTGGGGCGCCTGCGAGTTCGACGTGCCGGCCGGGGTCGACATCGAGTGCGGCACCCTCGAGGTGCCGGCCGACCGGGACGACCCGGACTCCGGGACGATCAGCCTGGCCTTCGGCGTCGTCGCCGCGCAGGCCGACGACCCGGCCGAGGACCCGCTCGTCTACCTCTCCGGCGGGCCGGGCCAGGGGGCGCTGGAGTTCGTGCCGCTGGCGTTCGGTGAGCTGTACGAGCCGCTGGCCCAGGACCGGGACCTGGTCATCCTCGACCAGCGCGGCACCGGGCTGACCGAGCCGTCGCTGGCCTGCGACGAGTACAGCTCCTGGGTGCGGGAGTCGCTGGGGTCGGAAGAGCCGGTCGAGGAGCTCGCGGAGCAGGCGGCCGCCTCGCTGGAGGACTGCCGGCAGCGCCTGGTCGACGAGGGCGTCGACTTCGCCGACTACGACAGCGCCGCCTCCGCCGCCGACCTCGACGACCTGCGCCGCGCGCTGGGCCACGAGGAGTGGAACCTCTACGGGATCTCCTACGGCACCCGGCTGGCGCAGACCGCCGTGCGCGACACCCCCGAGGGCATCCGGTCGGTGGTGCTCGACGCCTCCTACCCGATCGACGCCGACCTCTACGAGGAGACGCCGGGCAACGCGGCCCGCGCGATCGATGCGCTGTTCGCCGCGTGCGCGGCCGACGCGGGGTGCGCCGAGCGGTACCCCGACCTGGAGCAGACGGTCACCGACCTCGTCGCGGAGCTCGACGCGGCGCCCGCGTCGGTCACGGTGCTCGACCCGACCACCGGTGAGCGGGTGGAGAGCCCGCTGGACGGCGCCGGCTTCGTGGGCTTCCTCTTCCAGAGCATGTACTCCACCGAGCTGATCCCGTTCCTCCCCGAGGTCATCGAGGCCGCGGCCAACGACGAGTTCGGCACGATCGGCCTGCTGCTCAGCGCGTTCACCCAGCAGCTGGACATGGTCAGCGTCGGCCAGCAGCTGGCCGTGCAGTGCCAGGAGGAGGTCAGCTTCAGCGACCCGGACGCGGTGGCGGACGCGGTCGCCGAGCACCCGCTGGTCGAGAGCTTCTTCGCCAGCACGCCCACGATGGGCCCGGGCATCTTCGACGTCTGCGCCAGCTGGGACGCCGGCGAGCCCGGCCCCGCCGAGAACGAGGCGCTGAGCAGCGACCTCCCCACCCTGGTGCTGGCCGGTGAGCTCGACCCGATCACCCCGCCGCGGTGGGGCGAGCAGCTGGCCGAGGAGCTGGGCAACGCCGTCTACGTCGAGTTCCCCGCCACCGGGCACGGTTCGGTGGGCACGCACGAGTGCGCGGTGCAGCTGACCCGGGAGTTCCTCGCCGACCCGAACAGCGAGCCGGACACCTCCTGCGTCGACGACGTCGAGGCCCCCGCGTTCACCCCCGAGGGCGTGCAGGTCGAGATGACGGACTGGGAGAGCGAGGAGCTGGGCCTCGCCGGGGTCCGGCCCGACGGGTGGTCGGAGGTGCTCCCCGGCGCGTTCCAGCAGTCACCGCTGGTCTCGCTGGTGCAGCAGGTGGTGCCCGGGGCCACGGCCGACCAGGTGCTCCAGCAGCTGGCGGCGCAGCTGGGCACCGGCGAGCCGGTCCAGCCGGTCGACCAGCTGGAGACGGCGTCGGTCACCTGGGACCTGTACCGGGTCGACGACCTCGGCCAGCGGGTCGACCTCGCCCTCGCCGAGACCCCGGCGGGCCTGGCCGTGGTGCAGCTGACCGCGAGCCCGGAGCGCAGCGACGTCTACCGGGAGCAGGTCTTCCTCCCCGCCGTCGAGGCCTTCGACCCGGGGGCCTGACGGCCGGGCGGCTACGTCGGGACGGGGTCGCGGAGCACGGGGCAGGACATGCACCGCGGGCCGCCGCGGCCGCTGCCCAGCTCCGACCCGGCGATCGCCAGCACCTCGATGCCGGCCTTCTCCAGCGCCGCGTTGGTGACGGTGTTCCGCTCGTAGGCCACCGCCAGCCGGGGCGCCAGGGCGAGGGTGTTGTTGCCGTCGTCCCACTGCTCGCGCTCGGCGGTGACCGGATCGAGCCCGGTGTCGATCACCCGCAGCTGGTCGATGCCCATCGCCTCGGCCGCGGCGTCGAGGAACGGCCGCGGCCCGCGCACCGACAGCTCCACCGTGTCGGCGTCGTCGGGCAGCTCGTCGCTGGTCACCGTCCAGGCCTGCAGCGAGTCGGCGACCGCCGGGTACATCACCATCGCGTCGACGTCGACCATCGTGGCGATGGTGTCCAGGTGCATGGTCGCCCGCTCCTGGGCGATCGGGACGACCAGCACGGTGTGGGCCAGCCCGCGGGCGAACACCCGCCGGGCCAGCCGTTCGGCGCCGCCCGGCGTCGTCCGCTCCCCGACGCCGACCGCCACCACCCCGGGCGCGAGCAGCAGCACGTCGCCGCCCTCGAGGTGCTCCAGGTGCGCGCCGTAGAGCCGCTCGGCGCCGGCGAAGCGCGGGTGGTGGGTGTACAGCGCCGCGGTCAGCGCGCTCTCCCGCGCCCGGGCCGGCATCGCCAGTGACGTGACGGCCACCTGCCCGCCGACCCACACCGACGAGTCCCGGGTGAACATCAGGTTGGGCAGCGGCGGGACGACGAAGTCCCCGTGTCCCATCAGCTGGTAGGCCAGGCCCCGGCCACCGCGCAGCTCGTCGTGGGCGACCCCGGCGATCAGCGCCTGCGCGAGGTCGTCGGGCGCGAGCCCGGACAGGTGCGCGGTGGTCGCGTGCTGCAGCGTCGCGCCCAGCCGCGGGTCGTCGACGGCTTCGGCGATCACCTCCTCGCGCGCGGCGGGCAGCGCCATCACCTCGGTGAGCAGCCGGTGCAGGTGCAGCACCTCCACGCCGCGCTCGGTCAGCGCCGCGGCGAACGCGTCGTGCTCCTCCTGCGCGCGGGCCACCCACGGCACGCCGTCGAAGAGCAGCTCGTCGTTGTTGCGCGGGGTGAGCCGGCGCAGCTCCGCGCCCGGCCGGTGCAGCAGCACGGTGCGCAGCCGGCCGACCTCGCTGGTCACCGAGCAGGTGGCGGTCATGCCGTCGAGCCTCGCCGATCGGGACGGCGGCGGCCAGCCCGGAACGGGTGAGGCCGGCGGCCGTGATCCACTACGGGTGTGACGCCGGTCGACCCGCCCCCACCGCCGCCCACTCCCGGCGGCCAGCCGCGGTGGCTGGTCGTGCTGCTCGCCGCGGGCCTCTCCCTGTTGGTGGGCGCGGTGCTGCTGCTCCTGCTGCAACTGGCGGGCGTCGAACGGATCGGCCTCCTCGGGCTGCTGCTGGTCCTGATCGCGGCCGCCGTCGCCGGCGGCTACGCCACCCGGGCGCTCGCCACCCGGCTGCCGCCGATGGGCAGACGCCCGCGCGGCTGACCGGCGTGTCGCGCGGCCTCTCCAGTAAGGCCTGGTCAGGCGCGTACGTGCAGGTCAGGTCAGCCTTTCCTGGCTGGCGGGGTCGGCCGGGTGCTGCCAGCCTGGGGTCATGACCCAGATGCTGGACATGCCCCAGGTGCAGGACTGCTCGGTCGACAGCTGTTCGTACAACGCCGAGCACACCTGCCACGCCGGTGCCATCACCGTCGGCGGCGACCACGCCCACTGCGGCACCTTCGTGGAGATCTCCTTCCGCGCGGGGCTCGACCGCACCGGCGTGGTCGGTGCCTGCCACCGCTCGGACTGCGTGCACAACGAGGCGCTCGAGTGCCGCGCGTCCGCCGTGCAGGTGGGTTCGGGCGCCGACGCAGCCGACTGCCTCACCTACACGACGCGCTGAACTCAGGCGACCAGCTGCTCCAGCTGGTCGGCGTCGGGCAGCTGCTCGACGGTCAGCGCCGGCGTTCGCAGCAGGCCGTCGGCCACCGACAGCGCCGCCACCGGGTCGCCGTCGTCGACGAGGACGGCGCGCCCGGCGCGCGCGACCTCCCGCAGCGCGGCGAGCACCGCGTGCCGGTCGGCTGCGGCCAGGCCGTCGGTCAGGTGGTCGACCAGGACGACGGACGCCGCGCCGGCGCGCGCCTGCTCGACGGCGCCCAGCCGCTGCTGGACGTCGTCGTCGGGCGAGGCGGTGAGCCGCAGCACGGGCAGGGAGGCGTGGCCCCCCGCGCACCGGGCGCTACCCGGGTCGAGAGCGGCCAGCGTGGCCTCCCGTGCGCCCGCCGGGCCGACCAGCACCGTGACACCGCCGACCGGCAGTCGCAAGCCCATCCGAACCCCACTTCGTGTCGAGTGAGGCGAGGCTAACCTGATCTCCCGGCCGGGCGCCAGCCGCGCCGGTCAGGCGGGCGCGGTCCGGTCGTCGGGGCGGGGCAGCAGCCAGGAGAGACCGGCGCGCTCCAGCACGGGGCGGAGCCGGTCGGGCAGCCGCACCATCTGCAGCTCGGCGCCCCGGCGGCGCGGCTTGCGGGCCAGGTGCACCAGCAGTTCCAACCCCGCCGCCTCCAGCGCCGTCACCGCGTCGAGATCGACCCGTTCCGGCCACGACGACGGCGGCACCTCGCGGCGGAACCGGCGCACGGCCTCCCGGTCGATCCGGCCGCTGAAGCGGAGCAGGGGACCGGAGCCGTCCTCCGCGAGCAGGACCGCGCCCGATCCGCTGCGATCCGGGCCGATGGTCACGGGGGGCTGGGTACCCGCTCATCCCGGCTGAAACGTGGTCCGGGGCGAAGCCGCAGGTCAGTCGGGCGGGGATCGGTTCGGACCCGGCGTCGCTACCATGCTGCGGCGCCACCAGCCGAGCACCCGGATGCCGCCGTCCGCGCCGATGCGTGGCCGGGTCCCGGCGTGGGTCCACCGGTGGACGGCGGCAGGAGCGGGGAAGCGTGGCCGGCGAGCCGACAGGTGCGCAGCACGAGCTGGAGGCCGATGGCGTGCACGCCGTCGTGACCGAGGTGGGCGGGGGCCTGCGGTCGCTGCGGATCGACGGGCGCGACGTGGTCGCCGGCTTCGACCCGGGCCGGCCGCGGCCGGTCTACCGGGGGTCGGTGCTCGCGCCCTGGCCGAACCGGGTGGGCGGCGGCCGGTACCGGTGGAACGGCCGCGACCAGCAGCTGGCCCTCACCGAGCCCGACCGGCGCACCGCGTTGCACGGGCTGCTGTGCTGGACGCCCTGGACGCTGGTCGAGCGCACGCCGCGGTCGGTGGTCCTCGCCGCGCGCGTCTGGCCCCAGCTCGGCTATCCGCACCAGCTGGACGTCCAGGTCGGCTACACCGTGCAGGCCGCGGGTCTGCGCTGGCAGATCGACGCGGTGAACACCGGCGCCGAGCCGGCGCCCTACGGCTGCTCCGTCCACCCCTACCTGGTGGCCGGGCCCGGCCGGGTCGACGACTGGACGTTCACCCTGGATGCCGGGCGCTGGCTGGCGGTCGACGACGAGCAGCTGCTGCCGCTGGACGAGCGGCCCGTCGAGGGCACGCCCTTCGACTTCCGGGCCGGCCGCCGCCTGGGGGACGTCCAGGTGGACCACGCGTTCACCGGTGTCCGCGCCGGTGCGGACGGCGCGGCGCGGGCCGAGCTGCGGGCCGCCGACGGCGGCGGCGTGGCCATGGTGTGGGACCCGGCCGCGCTGCCGTGGGTGCAGGTGCACACCGCGGACCGGCCCGAGCCCGAGCTGGACCGGGCCGGGCTCGCCGTCGAGCCGATGACCTGCCCGCCCGACGCGCTGCGGACGGGGCAGGACCTGGTCACCCTGGCCCCCGGCGAGGAGCACTCCGCCTGGTGGTGGATCGGGCGGCTGCCGGCCTGACGCCCCCGAGGTGGCACCCCCGGAGGTGGTCCCGGGGCACCCGGAGGCGGTGGGGGACCTGGGGTTCCCGGGGCGGGCGCCGGTGACCGTCCGGGCCCGGCCTGCCGATGACGGTTGCAGAGCGCGCCGACTTCCCCGGCGCGGTCGTCGAGCAGTGGGGGTCTCTGGCGTGAGTGCGTCGAACGGGCACCAGCCCAGGACGGCGGTGGGGCGGGGTGCCGACGCCGCCTGGTGGCTGGTCGACGAGGACGGCGTCGTCCTGGCCGGGCCGTTCCCCAGCCAGCTGGACGCCGCCGTCGCCGGGCTGACGGCCGACGGCTGGTTCGCCGAGCCGGGCTACGGCTCGTGCCGGCCCGACGGGACCCTGTCGCGGCAGTTCTCCCCCGAGGACCGCACCTGGCTGGCGCACCTGTCCGCGCTGCTGGACCGGCTGGCCGACGACTGGGACCCGCTGATCTCCGACGCCGACCCGCTCACCGGCCTGGTCTGCGAGATCACGGCCGCGGTCGCCGAGGCCGGCCTCCCGCTGCACGACTGCGCGGGCCGCACGGCGGACCGGGCGCTGGGCGGGGTGTGCCTGACGCCGAGCCCCGAGCGGGACGGCGTCGTCGTCTCCTGGACGCAGCACGACCGGACGTCGGTGGGTCGGGTGCGCGGCCCGGAGACCGACGCCGCGGTGCAGCAGACGATGAACGCCGCGGTCGCCGAGGTGCTGTCGGCGTCCGGGTTCCTGGTCGAGCCCTTCGGCGCGGTGTCCGTCGTCCGCGCCGCCGACAACCCCACCACCTGGGAGTGACGTCCCGCTGAGCGGACCCGCTGCGGCGATCTGCCGCCGTGGACACCTACCCGCACGGGCACGCCGGGCCGGCATCAAGGGGGTTGAGCCGCCTCACCGACCGGTGAACCGTGCCGTGCCGCGGCTCAACGGCCGGTGGTGCGGGTCGAGCCTCTCCGCCGCGGCCGCGGCGGCAGGCTGCGGGCGACGTCGCAGCCGGTGGCGACCCAGCTGCGCAGCGCCTCCTCGTCGTCCAGCGCGTCTGCGCGGACCAGCAGCCAGCCGTCCAGCTCCCGGCCGCGCATCACCATCCGCGCCACGCCGTCGGTGGCGGTGAGCTCGTCGGCGCGCGCCGGGTCGCTGCGCACCATCAGCCCGTCCTGCCCGGCGACGGCCACGGCCATTGCGCCGTCGACCAGGAACGCCAGCCCACCGAACATCGCCTTCTCCGTCACGCCGTGGTCGGTGGACAGCGCCGCCCGCACCCGGTCGGCCAGGTCCCGGTCGTAGGCCATGGGCGCAGCGTGCCGACGCACGCTGTCGTCGGCAAGGGTCAGGCGGCTGCCGGCACCGGTTGCGCGTCGGCGTGCGCGATGTGCCGGAGCGAGCGCCAGATGAGCACCACGAACACGGCCGACCCGGCGAAGGCGAACCAGAACGGAGCGGTCACGCCCCAGTGCTGGGCGAGCACTCCGCCGATGCCCGAGCCGACCACCAGCCCGCCGAAGACGCCGACGGTGTTGACGCTCCCCACCCGGCCTTGCAGCTCCGACGGCACGGCCCGCTGGCGCACGGCGACCGACGTCGTCCCCCAGACGAAGGCGTGCGCGCCGAAGACGAAGAAGACCGGCAGGGCCACCGCCGGGCTGGAGGTCAGGGCCAGCGCCAGGTGGGTGAGCGTCTCGACCACCAGGCCGATCCTCATCAGGTCGCCCAGGCTCAGCCGGCGGGTGATCCACCCGTACCCGAGGCCCCCCGCGATGCCGCCGACGGCGCTCACCGTCGTCACCAGGCCGAAGCCGACCGCGCCGAGCCCGATCCGCTCGGTGGCGTACAGCACCAGCACCGACCAGGCGGCGCCGAAGGTGACGTTGAAGATCGTGATGGTCAGCACCAGCGTGCGGACGGCGGCGTGGTGCCGCACCCAGCGCAGCCCCTCGGCGATGTCGTGCCGGATCGCCGGCCGCCTGCCCGCGCGCGGTTCCCGGGCCGGCAGGACGACGCGGGTGATGAGCACCGCCCCGAGCGCGATCACCACCGCCTGGGCGCCCAGTGCCCACGCGGCGCCGGCGGTGAACAGGGCGGCGCCCAGCGGTGGGCCGGCGAGCTGGTTGACGGTGATGAAGCCGGTCTGCAGCCGGGAGTTGGCCACCGCCAGGTCGCTGCGGGCGACGAGCACCGGCACCAGCGTCTGGGAGCTGTTGTCCGCGAACACCTCCGCGGTGGCCAACAGGAACAGCGCGGCGAGCACCGCGCCGATGGTCACCCGGTCGGTGGCGACCGCCAGGGTCAGCACGGTGAGGACGACGGCACGGGCCAGGTCGACGACGAGCACGATGAGCCGCCGGTCCAGCCGGTCGGTCAGCGCGCCGGCGACCAGGCCGAAGAGCAGCGGTGGCAGCCACTGCACGGTGGCGGCGAGGGCGACCAGGAACGGGTCCTCGGTGAGCGCGGCGACCAGCAGCGGCCCGGCGGCGAGCGCGATCCCGTCGCCCAGGTTGGACGTCCAGGAGGAGGCGAGCAGCCACCGGAAGCTGCGCCCCAGCCGTGCCGGGACCAGGACCTCACCGACGCGGCTCACGAGCACCGGACCTTAGCCGGGCTCAGGGACGGCGACGTCCGGTCTCCGCCGAGGGCGGACGTTCCACGTGCAACCGTCTCGCCAGAATGGCCATGATGGCGGGCCTCCGGGCCGCCATCATGGCCATTCTGGCGGGAGGGTCAGGCGGGCTGGGGGAAGCGGACGTGCGCCTCCAGGGTGGCCAGCGAGCGGTGCATCCCGATGGTCACCGCCGCGAGGGCGAAGAAGCCCTCGTCGTCGCCGATCTCGGAACCCCGCAGCAGCGCGGTCAGCCGGTCCGCCGCGGTCAACGCCCTCGCGATGGCCGCATCCCGGTCGTCGGGCTCGGTGTCGGTGGCGTGGTAGGGGATCCGGACCACACCGGCCAGGCCGTCCAGCGCATCGGCCAGCACCCAGCCGGTGCCGTCGTCCACCCGGTCCAGCCCGCGCCGGTGCGGCTGGAACTCCACCACCAGCGTGGTGAGGTCGTCGATCAGGACGGCGACGCGGTCCAGCGCGCGGGACTGCTCGCGGATGCTGCTCGCCGTGCCCCGCCAGCGCCGGGCCCGGGGGTTGGCCCGCCGCGCGCGCTCGACCATCGACTCGGCCGAGCGCATCCGGTCCAGGGCCCGGTCCAGCTCCTCCCCGCGGGCCTCCCACTCGCCCAGCTCGGGCACCTGCCCGCTGCGCAACGACGCCGCGATCGTCTCCAGGTGCTCGCCGAGCAGGGTCCGGGTGCGGGCGATCCGCTGCTCGGCGGTGGTCAGCTGCAGCGGCGGGAACAGCAGACTGGTCACCAGCACACCGATCACGGCGCCCAGCAGCGTCAGCCCCGCGTAGCGGAGCGCGTACTCGGCCGGGTCCGCCGTCCCCACGGTGAGCATGAGGACGGCAGCGAAGCTGACCCAGCCGGCCTGCTCGCGGAACAGCCACCGCCACTGCTCGACCACGATCGCCAGCGCGACGATCAGCGCGATGGTGATCGCATTGGAGACGCCCCGGGTCGCCTCGAACAGCGCCACGGCGAGGGCGAACCCGACCAGGATCGCCACGATGCTGCGCCAGGCCGCCGACGCCGAGTCCGCCACCGTGGGGCTCACCGCGATCACCGCGCCCAGCGGCGCGTAGTAGGCGTACGCGGCCAGCGACGGCGGCAGCAGCAGCGCGATCTGCCAGGACAGCCCCGCCGCCAGCGCCGCCCGTACCGCCCGCTGCACCCACGGCTGCTGCAGCCGCGCGATCACCCACCCCACCCCGTCAGCATGCGGGCGACCGGCCGCGGTGCGCACGCGGCTCGGAGGTGACGTCCACCTCCCGGGGGAGGCGCCGGACGCCGGGTCGAGCCGCCCCGCCTGCCGTTGGGCGGCGCCACGGCACGGCTCAACGGCAGGTCGGGCGGCTCAATCCCGGCCTGCGCTGCCGTCCTGCCGGGCGGCGTTGGCCTGGACGGCGGTGCTCACGTACCGCGCCAGGCCCGGGGCGATCCGCTCGTAGTACGCGGTGAACCGCTCGTCCTCCACGTACATCCGGCCCAGCCCGGCGTGGACCTCCGGTGAGCAGTCGTAGAACCAGCGGCTGATGTGCTGCCGGTGCTCCTCGGCCAGGTCCAGGGCCGCGGCCGCGTCGGCGGGCACCCCCGCCGCCAGCGCGGCGGCGAATCGGCGCTCGACGTCGTCGGTCTCGGCCTTGACCTGCAGCCAGTCCTCCTTCGACATCGCTGCCGTGCGGCGCTGCGACTGGGCCCAGGCCGCCGAGTCGCCCCACTTCTGCTCGGCCTCGGCGGCGTACTCCTCCGGGAGCCAGTCGCCGAACACCTCGAACCGTTCCTCCGGGGTCAGGGAGATCCCCATCTGCCGTGCCTCCATCTCCTTCTCCACGGCCGCGACCATCGCCGACGTGCGCTCGAGCCGGTCCCGCAGCAGCCGGTGCTGCCGGCGCAGGTGCACCGCGGGGTCGGCGGCGGGGTCGTCCAGCAGGGTCGCGACCTCGTCGAGGGGGAACCCGAGCTCGCGGTAGACCAGCACCTGCTGCAGCCGGTCCAGGTCGCGGACGTCGTAGCTGCGGTAGCCCGCCGACGTGCGCTCGCTGGGCCGCACCAGCCCGATCCGGTCGTAGTGGTGCAGCGTGCGCACCGTGACGCCGGCCAGCCGGGCCAGTTCGCCCACCGTCCAGCTCATCGCCCCTCCTCTCTCTCGTCGACGGAGACCACGGAACAGCCTGACGTCGGGTCAGGGTCAACCCCCGGGCGCCGAAGTGGCCACTTCGGCGAGAGGGAGGGGTTCGGACGGCGGGACGACGGGGCACTGGCCGGACATGGCCGACGACGTCCGCACGCCCGTGCCCGCCGACGACCCGTTCCCGCGCTCCCGGGTGCGGGTCGGCGACCACGAGATGGCCTACGTCGACGTGGGGGAGGGTGACCCGATCGTCTTCCTGCACGGCAACCCGACGTCGTCCTACCTGTGGCGCAACGTCATCCCGCACGTGCGGGACCTGGGCCGCTGCATCGCCCCCGACCTGATCGGCATGGGCGAGTCGGACAAACTCCCCGACCCGGGGCCGGGCAGCTACTCCTTCGACCGGCACGCCCAGTTCCTGGCCGGCTTCCTGGACGCGGTCGGCGTCACCGAGCGGGTCACCCTGGTGCTGCACGACTGGGGCTCGGGGCTGGGCTTCGACTGGGCCGCCCAGCACCCCGACGCCGTGCGCGGCATCGCGTTCACCGAGGCGATCGTCACCCCGATGATCTGGGCCGACTGGCCGCGGGCGGCCAAGCCGGTGTTCCAGGCGATGCGCGGGGCGGACGGCGAGCGCCGGGTGCTCGACCAGAACGTGTTCGTGGAGAAGATCCTGCCGGCCGAGGTGCGGCGCGGGCTCTCGGCGGAGGCGCACGACCGGTACCGGGCGCCGTTCCGCGAGCGGGCCGACCGCTGGCCGACGCTGGAGTGGCCGCGGCAGATCCCGATCGAGCACGTGCCGCCGGGCGTGCACGACGTCGTCGACCGGTACGGCCAGTGGCTGGCGCACAGCGAGGTGCCCAAGCTGTTCCTCAACGCCGACCCGGGGTCGATCCTGGTCGGCCGGCAGCGCACCAAGGTGCGGCGGTGGCCGGCGCTGACCGAGGTCACGGTGCCGGGTGGGCACTTCGTGCCCGAGGACTCCCCGGACGGGATCGGCCGTGCGCTGGCGGAGTGGATCCCGACCCTGCGCTGAGGTCCTCCGCCTGGGGGGAGGGGCGGGTCAGCCGTGGCGGCCGCTGCCCTGGCGCTCGTGCCGGATCCGGGTCATCGACTCGTTCGCCGAGGCGATCAGCGACTCGGGGGTCGACGCCCGCCCGGACAGCGCCACACCGACGCTGAGCCGGATCCGGCAGGAGAGCTCGGGGGCGGGCTGCAGCGGTGCGTCGAAGGCCGCGGCGACCCGGCGGGCGATCCCCTCCGCGTCGGCGGGGTCGATGATGCCGGGGCACAGCAGCACGAAGGTCTGCGCGCTGATCCGGGCGACGACGTCGCCCTGGCGGACGGCGGCGACCAGCCGGCCGGCGGCCTCGGCGCGCGCGGCGTCGGCGAGCAGCCGGCCGTGGGCGTCCTCGACCGTGGTGATGCCGTCGAGGTTGCAGGAGAGGACCGCGAGCCGGCCGGTGTCCGGCCCGGCGGCGGAGAGCGCGAGCTCCAGCCGGTCGATCAGCAGGCTGCGCACCGGCAGCCCGGTGAGCGGGTCGGGGACCGTGCGCTGCCGCAGCCGCTGCGCGAACTGCCGCTGTGCGGCGACGACGGCGGCCGTCTGCACCAGCACGTCCTGCGACTGCTCGAAGCGGATGGTCTCCATGGTCGGTGCTCCCGTTCGCTGGGCGGCCGCACCTCGGCCGTCACACCAGGAGTCGGCAGCACCGGCCGCCGGCTTGAGCGCCGGCTGCCCCGGGAGGAGGAGTCAGCCGGCCAGGGTGCGGACGGTCTCGACCACGGCGACGACGGCGAAAACGGCGAACAGCACCGCGGCGACCCGGCGGATCAGCGCGACCGGCAGCCGGTCGGCCAGCTTCCGCCCCAGGAACGCGGCGAGCCCGGAGACGACCAGCAGCGCGGCCCAGGAGCCGACGAACACCGACAGCGGCTCCTCGTAGCGGGCCGCGAGCCCGGCGGTGGCCAGCTGCGAGAGGTCGCCCCACTCGGCGGCGAACAGCACCCCGAAGGAGATGGCCGCGGCGCGCAGGAAGGAGGTCCGCTCCCGGGCCTGCGCGGCCTCGGCGTCCTCCGGCCCCTCGCTCGCGCTGCGCCACAGCAGCACCGCGCCGATCAGGAAGAGGGCAGCGACCACCCCGCTGACCAGCGCGTCGGGCAGCAGGGACAGCAGCGAGCCGGCGGTGACCGCGATCGCCACCTGCAGGCCGAACGCCGTGCCGACGCCGACGAACACCGGCAGGGCCGGGAACCGGGTGGCCAGCACCAGGGTGGCGAACAGCGTCTTGTCCGGCAGCTCGGCAGGCAGGATCAGGACGAAGGCGGCCAGGACGACCGAGGGGACCACAGTGCTCTCTTCCGCTCAGCGTCGCCGGGCGGGGATGCGGGGCAGCCCTCGACCGGCGGCGCACCATCAGGTGGCCGGCAGGCCGAAGGTCTCGCCCACCCGCGCCGGAGCACGGGCCCGCTGACCGGGCGCGCGAGCGCGCCAGCATGTCGACCAGCGGTCGGGGGGCTACTCCCCTTCTCGGCCCAGGAGACTAGCCGATGCCCCGGGGTGGGCAGCGCGGCGACCGCCGCGGCGGGCACCTCCAGCGGCGCCCTTGCGTCGACCAGGGCACCGAGCAGCACGTCCCCCGAGGCACCTGCGCACGGGTCGAGCCAGCCGGCGGCCACGCCCGATCAGGCCCGCCCCCCCCCGATGATCATCGGCACGTGGTCGCCCGCCACGCCGGTGGGCACGACCAACCGCCGATGATCAACCGGGGAGTGAGGTGCGGCGGCCGGCGCGCGGGAGGGGTCAGTCGCGGGCGGTGCGGCGGGCGATGCGGGCGGCGAAGACGCCGGCGGACCAGCCGTTGTCGATGTTGCTCACCACGACGCCGGGCGCCGCGGAGTTCAGCATGGTCAGCAGCGCGCTGAACCCGCCGAAGGTGTTCGCCTGCCCGGCGGAGGTGGGGACGGCGACCACCGGCACCTCGGTGAGGCCGCTGACCACGCTGGCCAGCGCCGCGTCCAGGCCGGCGACGACGACCAGGCAGTCGACGTCGTTCAGCAGGGACGGGTCGGCCAGCAGCGGGCGGATCCGGTTGCCGCCGACGTCCTCGACCCGGACGACCTCGGCGCCGCTGACCCGGGCGACGAACGCGGCCTCGGCGGCGATCGGGGTGTCGCCGCTGCTGGCGCACAGCACCGCGATCCGGCCCACCGCCTCGGGCACCGGGCCGACGGCGGCGGCCATCGCCACCCCGTCCATCGTCGTGTACGCGTCGTGCTCGCTGGCCAGCGCGACGAGGGTCTCGGCGCTGGCCCGCACCACCACGGCGGGGTGGTCGGGGTGGTCGCGGCGGGCCTCGCGGACCAGCGCCAGCACCTGCTCGGTGCTGCGGCCGGTGGCCCAGATGACGTCCGGCCCGAACGGGGTGACCACCGGGTGGGCGGCCGCCGGGGCGGGCGCGGGCGCCGGCGCCGGGGCGGGCTCGGGATCGGCCGGCTGCTCGGTGCGCGGCCGCCGGGCCGCGGGGGCCGAGCCGAAGAGCTCGTCCAGCGGGCTGCGCGGACGCGTCGGCTGCACCGGCGGCTCCATCAGCAGGGACGCGAAGCCGTTGAGGTCGCTCTCCGGCTGGTCGTCGGTGGGGCGGTCGGCCAGCGGGGAGGTGCTCACGTCGCCGACGATAAGCGCCACCTCGGCCGAGCCCGGGACCTCGCCGGAGGCCGTGCCGGGCGCCGTCACACCGGCCACATCGGCCCCGTCCGCGGCCCGGGTCTGGGTCACCCCGGACAGCCGGACGACGCGGTCGCGGCCGGCCCGCTTGGCGTCGTAGAGGACGCCGTCGGCGGCGGCGAAGAGGGTGCGGCGGTCGTCGCCGCGGGCGGCCTGGGCGATGCCCACGCTGATCGTGACCGGCCCCTCGACGCCGAGCGCCGACCAGTCGTGGGTGGCGATCGAGCGGCGGATCCGCTCCATCGCCCGCTCCGCCTGCTCGGCCGTGGTCTCCGGCAGCAGGATGACGAACTCGTCGCCGGCCCAGCGGCACACCTCGTCGGTGTCGCGGCAGCCGTCGACCAGCAGCTGGCCGACCGCCCGCAGCACCGCGTCGCCCCCGGGGTGGCCGGCGGCGTCGTTGATCGCCTTGAACCGGTCGATGTCGACCACCGCGAGCGCCGGGGCGGCGCCGGAGGTGAGCAGCCCGTCGAGCCGGGCCTCGGCGTACCGGCGGTTGGGCAGGTGGGTCAGCGGGTCCTCGTAGGCCTGCCGGCGCAGCTGTCCGGCGGCCCGCTCGGTCTCCAGCAAGCTCTTGCGCCGGCCGAACAGCTCCACCCAGCGGGTGCGCCGCTCGTCGACGCGGTCCAGCTCGTCGGCGAGGTAGGCCTGCAGGTAGGGCAGCGCGCGGGCGGCGTCGTCCAGGTCGGCGTGCAGGGTGCACAGCTCGCGCAGCGCGGCCCGGCGCAGCCGGGCCAGCCCGTGCTCGGTGGCCACGGTCAGCGCGGCGGCCAGGTGGTCGTCGGCGCGGCGCGGCTCGCCGGACCGGCGCAGTGCCCGGCCCAGGCCCAGCTCCGCCGAGGCCAGCAGCGACCGGTCGCCGGCCTGCTCGGCGGCGCTGACGACGGCGCCCAGCAGCGGCAGGGCCGCGGTGTGCTCGCCCAGCCCGACCAGCGCCCAGCCGTGGACCACCTGGGCGTCCAGCACGGCGGGGTCGTCGACCGGCAGCTCCTCCAGGGCACGCTCGGCCAGCCGGCGGGCCTCGGTGAAAGAGGCGCGCGCCGACTCCAGCCCGCCGTCGTCGAGCACGCCCTCGCCGACCTCGGCGGACAGCGCGGCCAGCCGGGTGGCGGCCTCGCCCACCAGGCTGCGGGCCAGGTCGCCGTCGTCCGCGGTGGCCGCCGCGGCGGCGACCTCCGCGGCGCGACGCTGGTAGTCCAGCGCCAGCGGCATCAGCTCCAGGTCGGCGAGCACCCCGGCCAGCGCGCTGAGCGTGTGCACCAGCAGTGGGCCGGGCGGCATGGCCGGGTCCAGCAGGCTGGCCGCCTCCACCGCCTCGTCCATCGCGGCGTCGACCCGGTGGGACAGCAGCTCGATCCGCGCGTGCCGGACCAGCCCGGCGGCCCGCTGCAGGCCGTCGTCCTGGGCGTCGAACGCGGCGCGCGCCGAGCGCACCAGCGCGATCGCCTGCGCGGCCCGCTCGGCGGACTCCGACCGCGTCTCCCGGTCGACCGGCTCGTCGTCGCCAGCGGCGCTGCCCTGCAGGTCCAGCGGCGGCTCCTGCTCGGGCCCGCCGTCGACGAGCGGCTCTCCCAGCAGCGACCAGCCGGCCAGCCGCAGCCGGCGGACCAGCAGTTCCGCGCGCAGCGTGTCGGCCCAGGCCCGGGCCAGCGACGCCCGGGCGCCGCCCCGCTCGTCGGCCGGCGTGGCGGGCAGCTCGCCCTCGGCCTCGGCGAGCAGCCTCTCGGCCTGGTCGAGCTCCCAGTTGGCCAACGCGGAGCTGACCCGCTGGTGCAGGAGTCCGGGCGGCACGAGGGCACTCTGCACGGTGGCCCCGGGCGTGTCACGCACCGGGGCGTCGGCCCGGCGGGCGGTGTCGTCGCCCCGGGAGCCGCTCAGGCGCAGGGTCACGAGACCACCTCGCCGTCGTCGAACGCCCAGCCGGGCCGGCGGGGTGCGCCGCTGAGCACCCGGGAGACCAGGTCGTCGACCGAGGTGGTGGCCGCGGCGCGGGCCGGCGTGGCCGGTGGCTGGTCGCCGCCCGGGGCGCGGACCCGGTTGCGGCCCCCGCGCTTGGCCGCGAAGAGGTTGAGGTCGGCGCAGTCGAACAGCTGCCGCCACGTCCGGGCGCCGGCGGCTCCGGGCGCGTCGGTGCTGGCGACCCCGATGCTGACCGTCAACGGCGCGGGGACCTGCAACGCGGCCCAGTCGGCGTCGGCGACGGCGCTGCGCAGCCGCTCCATGGCGACCACCGCCTGCGCCTCGCCGGTGTCGGGCAGCAGCACCAGGAACTCGTCGCCGGCCCAGCGGAAGACCTCGTCGCCGGTGCGGCTGTGCTCCTCGAGCAGTGTCGCGACCGTGCGCAGCACGGCGTCGCCGTGCAGGTGGGAGTACTCGTCGTTGAAGGACTTGAAGCCGTCGATGTCGACCACCGCCAGCGATACCGGCTCCCGGTCGTCGCGCAGCTCGGCCATCCGCTGCTCGGCGCTGCGCCGGTTGCCCAGCCCGGTGAGGGTGTCCTCCATCGCGTGCCGCCGGAGCACCGCCGTCTGCCGCTCGGCCTCCCGCAGCCGGCTGCGCCGGACGAACATCTCCGCCCACAGCTCCCGGCTGCGCAGGTGCGCCCGGCTCGTCTCGGACCGGTAGGCGTCCAGCCAGTGCAGCGCCTCCCCGGTGAGCCCCAGCGCCGCGGTCGCCTGGCCCAGCTCCAGCAGGCACTGGCGGTAGCGGCGCAGGTCACCGGCCGCGGCGAAGGCACCGGTGGCCGAGACGAGCAGCTGCAGCGACTCCTCGCCCAGCTCTGGCGGCGGGGTGCCGGCGCGTGGCCCGGGACGGGCGGCGGCCTGCCGGGCGCACAGCCGGGCCAGCAACCGGGCCAGCGCCAGGTCGGCGTAGCCGGCCAGCCAGGGGCCGGTGTCACCGGCGGCCAGGTGACGCCGGACGCGCCGCAGCGGGGGGAGCGCGGAGTCCAGGTCGCCGGTGAGGGCCAGCGACCAGGCCTGCACCACGTCGAGCAGGTCCACGTCGGCATCGGTGGGCTCCCAGGCGAGCTCCCGGGCGGTGGTGGCGTAGCGCAGCGCCGCCTCGGCCAGCTCGCGGGACCGGGCCAGGTCGCCCCGCCGCTGCACCGTCTGGGCCAGCTCGACGTGCTGCTGGGCGCACAGCCGCAGCAGCTGCCACCGGTCGCCCAGGTCGGGCAACCGCTCGGCGACGCGGGCACCCCGCCGGGCCTGGCTGACGGCGAGCTCCTCGAGGTCCAGCCGGGTCAGCGCGAGCGAGAGCCAGTGGTGTGCCTGGTGCAGCGCGCGGGGAGGGGTGCCGGGCGCGCCGGCCTGCCCGCCGAGCTGGTCGGCCAGCAGGCTCGCGTCGACGGCGAGGTGCAGGGCGGCCTCGTACCGATCGGCGCTCACCTCCACGTGCGCCAGGTAGGCCAGGGTCAGTGCGCGCTCGGCCGACGCCGGGCAGCGCTCGAGCACGGCGCGGGCGGCGGCGACGGCGGAGGCGGCCCCGTCGGTGTCGCCGTCCAGCAGGAGGGCGCGGGCGCTGAAGGCGTGCGACCAGGCGCTCCACGAGGGCTGCCGGGTGGCGGTGAGCACGACGGCGGCCCGGTCCAGCTCGGCGGTGAAGGCGCGGGCGTCCTCGGCGCTGCTGGCCGCCAGGAGGCGCCAGCGGACCGTGTCGAGCATCGGCTCGAGGGTCTCGGGCGCCGCGGTCACGCGCACCTCCTGTCAACTGTCGGGGGACGTGACGAGCACGTACCCGGCCGGTGACGAGGCAGCTCCCCCCGCGCCGGGACCTGGATCCGGCGCGGCCGCACTACCCTCACCGGATGCCGCGCGCAGACTCCCGCACAGCGCCGACGAGGTTCGCCTATCTCGGTCCCGAGGGTACCTTCGCCGAGGCCGCCCTCGCCGTGCTGACCTCCGGTGCCGAGGTCGGTCCCCCCGTCGATGTCCACCCCGCGCCCAGCGTCCCCGCCGCGCTCGCCGCGGTGCGCGCGGGGGAGCGCGACGCCGCCCTCGTGCCGCTGGAGAACTCGGTGGAGGGCTCGGTGCCGGCCACCATGGACGGGCTGGTCGACGGTGCGCCGCTGGTGATCACCCGCGAGGTGTTCCTGCCGGTCGCCTTCGTGCTGGCCGTGCGCCCCGGCACCGACGCCGCCGCGGTGCGCTCGGTGGCCAGCCACCCGCACGCCCTCGCCCAGTGCCGGGCCCGGGTCGCCGAGCTGGTGCCCGGGGCCGACGTCGTCCCGACCGGGTCGACCGCCGACGCCGCGCGCCGGGTCGCCGCCGGCGAGCACGACGCCGCGGTCTGCGCCGCCATCGCCGCCGAGCGGTACGGGCTGGTGGCGCTGGCCGGCGACGTCGCGGACCACCCGGGCGCCGTGACCCGGTTCGTGCTGGTCGAGCGGCCGGGGCCGCTGCCGGAGCCGACCGGGTCGGACAAGACCACGGTCACCGCGGTCGTCGCCGACCGCACCGGCGCCCTGCTGGACCTGCTGGCCGAGTTCGCCGTGCGCGGGATCAGCCTGACCCGGATCGAGTCGCGCCCCACCCGGGAGCGGCTGGGCGTCTACTCGTTCTCCATCGACTGCGAGGGGCACGTCGCCGACCAGCGGGTGGGCGACGCGCTGGCCGCGCTGCACCGGCAGGCCGACGAGGTGCGGTTCCTGGGCTCGTACCCGCGCGCGGACGCGCAGCCCGGGAAGCCGGTGGCGGAGCGGGTCGGCGACGCGGCGTTCGCGGCGGCGCAGGAGTGGCTGGCCCGGGTGCGCGCCGGGTCCGCCGGGCAGGGCTGAGCCACCGTCCCGGGGTCGCGCACCGACCGTCATGATCACCCAGTGTGCGCGCACAGGGACGCTCTGAACACCCCTGGGTGCCGGACCGTTCCGTCCCTTCGACTCCGGTGAGCGCACGTCGTCACTCCTGCCCCGCTGGACCGACGACGAGCGCACACCGGGGCGAGGCGCCCTGCCTCAGAGGTAGAGGCCGGTGTTCTCCTCGATCCGGGCGGCGGCGACGGCGTGCACGTCGCGCTCGCGCAGGATGATCAGGTCCTCGCCGTGCACCTCGACCTCGTGCTGGTCCTCGGGGGAGAAGAGCACCTGGTCGCCGACCTTGATCTGCCGCACGTTCGGGCCGATGCCCTTGGCCTCGCCCCACACCAGCCGCTTGGCCACCTGGGCGGTCGCGGGGATCAGGATGCCGCCGGTCGAGCGCCGGTCGCCGTCCTCCTTGCGGAGGGCGACCAGCAGTCGGTCGTGCAGCATCTGGATCGGCAGGCGGGGGGCGGTGCGGTCGGCGTCCTCGGGCACGTCGGGCAACGCTACCCGGTGGTCACCCCTCGCTTTCCGCGCGGAAAGCGAGGTGGGGGCCTTCGCTTTCGGCGCGGAAAGCGAGGGGGTCAGCCCCAGCCGAGGGCGTGGAGGCGTTCCTCCTCGATGCCGAAGTGGTGCGCGATCTCGTGCACGACGGTGACCGTGACCTCGTCGACCACCTGCTCCTCGTCCTCGCAGACGTCGCAGATCGCCACCCGGTAGATCATGATCCGGTCAGGCAGCGCCCCGCCGTAGTCCCAGCCGCGCTCGGTCAGCGCGAAGCCCTCGTAGATGCCGAGCAGGTCCGGCTCCTCGGGGTTCCGGTCCTCGACCAGGACGACGACGTTGTCCAGCAGCGCCATGAGCTCGGCCGGCACCTGGTCCAGCGCGTCGGCGACCAGCTCCTCGAACCGCTCCTGCGGCAGGGCCTGCATCACCGGGCCTCCGTCACCAGCTGGTGGGCTGCGGGCGGCCCTCCTCGTAGCCGGCCGCGCTCTGCACGCCCAGCACGGCCCGCTCGTGCAGCTCGTCGACGGTGCGCGCGCCGGCGTACGTGGCCGAGGAGCGGACGCCGGCCACGATCTGGTCGATGAGGTCCTCGACCCCGGGCCGGGCCGGGTCGAGGTACATCCGGGAGGAGCTGATGCCCTCCTCGAACAGCCCGGCGCGGGCCCGGTCGAAGCCGCTCTGGGTGGCGGTGCGGGCCTTGACCGCTCGCGCCGACGCCATGCCGAAGCTCTCCTTGTAGCGGCGGCCGGTGCCGTCGTCGTACAGGTCGCCGGCGCTCTCGTAGGTGCCGGCGAACCAGGAGCCGATCATCACGTTCGCCGCTCCCGCGGCGAGCGCCAGGGCGATGTCCCGGGGGTGGCGGACCCCGCCGTCGGCCCAGACGTGCTTGCCCAGCTCCCGCGCCGCGGCCGCGCACTCCTCGACGGCGGAGAACTGCGGGCGGCCGACGCCGGTCATCATCCGGGTGGTGCACATGGCGCCGGGCCCGACGCCGACCTTGACCACATCGGCCCCGGCCTCGACCAGGTCGCGGGTGCCCTCCGGCGTCACCACGTTGCCGGCCACCACCGGCGTCGTCCCGGCGACGGCGCGGACGGCGCGCACCGCCTCGACCGCCTTCTCCTGGTGGCCGTGGGCGGTGTCGACCACGAGCACGTCGACACCGTGCGCCAGCAGCGACTCCGCCTTGCCCGCGACGTCGCCGTTGATGCCGACGGCGGCCGAGGTGAGCAGCCGGCCCCGCGCGTCGAGCGCCGGGGCGTAGATCGCCGAGCGCAGCGCGCCCTTGCGGGTGATCAGGCCGACCAGCTGGTCGCCGTCGACGACCGGGGCGGCGCTGATCCGCTCGGCGGAGAGCACGTCGAAGACCTTGGGCAGGTCGGTGCCGGCGGGGATGGTCAGCGGCTCGGGGGTCATCACCTCGGACAGCTGGGTGAACCGGTCGACGCCCTGGCAGGCGCCGTCGGTGACCACGCCGACCGGCCGGCCTCCCTCCACCACGACGACGACGCCGTGCGCCCGCTTGCCCAGCAGCGACAGCGCCTCGGCGACCGTGGACGTCGGGCGGAGGGTGATCGGGGTGTCGTAGACGGTGTGCCGGGCCTTGACCCAGGAGACCACCTCGCCGACGACGTCGATCGGGATGTCCTGCGGCAGCACCGCCAGGCCGCCGCGGCGGGCCACGGTCTCGGCCATCCGCCGGCCGGAGATCGCCGTCATGTTGGCGACGACGATCGGGATGGTCGTGCCGACCCGGTCGGGGGTGGTCAGGTCGACCTCGAGGCGGGAGCCGACCGTGGAGTGCCCCGGCACCATGAACACGTCGCTGTAGGTGAGGTCGTGGTCCGGGCGGCGGTCGCCGAGGAAGCGCATGGCACCAGTGTCCCGCACCTGCGCCCGGAGGGGCGGCCGTCGGTGGCGCGGGTCGAGCCGGGCTGCCGGAGGTGGAGCCCTGCCACGGCACGGCTCCACCTCGGGTGCGGCGGGTCGACCCGCGCGGCAGCCGGATCGGGCCCCGGCCGACCGGGTCGGGGCGACGGCGCCACCTACCATGCGTCTGTGATCGACCTGCGACTCGTGCGTGAGGACCCCGAGCGGGTCAAGGCCAGCCAGCGCGCCCGGGGCGCCGACGACTCCCTCGTCGACCGGCTGCTGGCCGCTGACGCCGACCGCCGGGCCGCGGTGAAGGCCGCCGACGACCTGCGCGCGGAGCAGAAGGCGGCCTCGCAGGCGGTGAAGAAGGCCACCCCCGAGGAGCGCCCTGCCGTCCTGGAGCGGGCCAAGGCGCTGGCCGCGCAGGTGAAGGAGGCCGAGGAGGCCGAGCGCGCCGCGGACGCCGCGCTGACCGAGCTGCACCTGCGCATCCCCAACCTGGTGCACGACGACGTCCCGCCCGGCGGCGAGGACGACGCGGTCACCCTGCGCACCGTCGGCGAGGTCCCCAGCTACGACTTCGAGGTGAAGGACCACCTGCAGATCGGGGAGGCGCTCGGCGCCATCGACATGGAGCGCGGCGCCAAGGTCTCCGGCGCCCGCTTCTACTTCCTCACCGGCCCCGGCGCGCTGCTGGAGTTCGCGCTGGCCCAGCTGGCCATCACCCGCGCCGTCGCGGCCGGCTTCACCCCCGTCGTCGCCCCCGCCCTGGTCAAGCCGGAGGCGATGGAGGGCACCGGCTTCCTGGGCGAGCACGACGAGGAGGTGTACCGGGTCGAGCGCGACGACCTGTACCTGGTCGGCACCTCCGAGGTCGCCATCGCCGGCATGCACGCGCGTGAGGTGCTCGACCTCTCCGCCGGCCCGAAGCGGTACGCCGGGTGGTCCTCCTGCTTCCGCCGGGAGGCCGGGTCCTACGGCAAGGACACCCGCGGCATCATCCGGGTGCACTGGTTCGACAAGGTCGAGATGTTCAGCTTCTGCGCGCCCGAGGACGCTGCCGCCGAGCACCGCCGGCTGCTGCAGTGGGAGGAGGAGTTCCTCCAGGCCCTCGAGCTGCCGTACCGGGTGGTCGACATCGCCGCCGGCGACCTGGGCACCAGCGCGGCCCGCAAGTTCGACATCGAGGCGTGGTTCCCCTCCCAGGGCACCTACCGGGAGCTGACCAGCACCTCCGACTGCACGACGTTCCAGGCCCGCCGGCTGCAGATCCGGCACCGCGACGCCGACGGGAAGCCGCAGCCGGCGGCGACGCTGAACGGCACGCTGTGCGCGATCGCCCGCACCATCGCCTGCCTGCTCGAGGTGCACCAGCGGGCCGACGGCTCGGTGCACGTGCCCGCGGCGCTGCGCCCGTGGCTGGGTGGCCACGAGGTGCTCACCCCCGGCATGGCGCTGGCTGCGGTCGCCCCCGGCCCCGCCGCGTGAGCGCTGGCCGGCCCGACGGCGGCGGGCTGACCGCCCCGGCGGCCGCCGCGGCCGCGGGCGAGGTGGTCGACCTGGGCGACCTGGGCGCCCGCCTGGGGTCGTGGCGGCCCCGGCTGGTGGTCAGCGACCTGGACGGCACCCTCCTGGGTGCGCACGGGGAGGTCAGCCCGCGCACCGCGGCGGCGATCGCCGCCTGCCGGGCCGCCGGCCTGCCGGTGGTCGGCGCCACCGGCCGTGGGCCGCGGCTGCTGGAGAGCGTCCGCGCCGCCCTCGCCGGGCAGGGGATCGCGGTGCTGGCCCAGGGCGGCTACGTCGTCCGGTTCGGGTCGGACGGCGCCCCCGACGAGGTGCTCCGCACGGTCGGGATGCCCCGCGAGGTCGCCACCGAGGTGATCGCGGCGATCGAGGGCGTCGCCGGCGAGCTGATCGTCGCGGTGGAGGACGCCGCCGAGCAGTCCGAGGCGATGCGCCCGCTGCGGGTGCAGCACGGCTTCGACTGGCCCTACCCCGAGCCGGCCCACCTGCTGCCCCGGCACCAGGTGCTGCCCGTGGGGGCGGTGCTCAAGGTGTTCCTGCGCTCCCCCCGGCTGGGGGAGGACCAGCTGGTGGAGCTGGCCCGCCGCGTCGTCGATCCCTCGGTCGCCGAGCTCACCCACGCCGGCCTCGGGTTCATCGAGGTGCTGCCCCCCGGGGTCACCAAGGCCACCGGGCTGCAGGTCGTGCTGGACGCCCTGGGGCTCGGCTTCGGCGACGTCCTCGTCTTCGGCGACATGCCCAACGACCTGCCGATGATCGAGGCCGTGCGGGACGGGGGCGGCCGGGCGGTCGCCGTCGCCAACGCCCACCCGCTGGTCCGCGCCGCCGCCGGCGACCGGACCAGCGGCCACGAGGCCGACGGGGTGGCGCGGTACCTGGAAGCCCTGCTGGAGCTGGAGGGCACCGGTGGCTGACCGGCCGAAGCTGATCGTCAGCGACCTGGACGGCACGCTGCTGCGCAGCGACGAGACGATCAGCGACGCGACGCTGGCCGAGCTGCGCTGGTGGGACGCCGAGGGGGTGCCGCTGGTGCTGGCCACCGGGCGGCCGCCACGCTGGATGCTCGGGGTGCGCGAGCGGCTGGGCGGGGGGACGGCGATCTGCTGCAACGGCGCCGTGCTGCTCGACCTGACCGGGTTCACCGTGCTGGAGGAGCACCCGGTGCAGCCGGAGGTGCTGCAGGAGGTCACCGCGCAGCTGCGCCGCCGGCAGCCGGACACCTGGTTCGCCGTCGAGTACGGCGACCAGTTCCGGCACGAGCCGATCTACCGGCCGCGCTGGGACAAGGACGCGCCCGGGGTGGCGGTCGCGACCCTGGAGGAGATGGTCGCCCAGCCGGTGGCCAAGCTGCTCGCCCGGCACGAGCGGCTCGGCCGCGACGAGTTCGTGGCGCTGGTCGCCGAGGTGGTGGGGGACACCGCCACGGTGACCACCTCCTCCTCCGACGCGATGGCCGAGATCTCGGCGGCCGGCGTGACGAAGGCGACCGGTCTCGCCCGGCTCGCCGCCGAGCGCGGGGTGTCCCCGGCCGACGTCGTCTACTTCGGTGACATGCCCAACGACATCGCCGCCTTCGAGTGGGTGCGGGACGGCGGTGGCCGGGCGGTGGCGATGGCCCACGCGCACCCCGACGTGCTGGCCGTCGCCACCGATGTGACCGTCGCCAACGACGCGGACGGGGTCGCGGCCTTCCTGGCCACCCTGCGCAGCTGAGGTGGGACCGGCCGCGTCGGCCCTCCGTGGGAACGATGTCACCCGATCCAGCGGACTTCCTGGTTTCGCATCTGCGCTGTGCTGCAGGACAGGTCGTGCACTGCCGATCTCCGGCTGACAAGGGCGCCCAGGGTGCGTCCATCGCAGGAGAGGTACGCCATGACCGACGCTCGGGCCCACCAGGCCACGCCCACCGACCCGGACCGACGGCCGGGTCTCGTCCAGCGCACGGGCCTGCGCGCCCGGCTGCTCGCGGCCTTCCTGCTGGTCACGCTGGCCACGCTCGCGGTCGGCACGCTCGGCGTGACGCGCATGGGGGAGCTGAGCGACCAGGCCGAGGCGGTCTACGAGGACGGCGCGGTCCCGCTGCGCGACATCCTGCTGCTGCGCTCCAGCTACTGGCAGTACCAGGCGACCATCTCCCGGGGCATGAGCCCGGGCCTCGCGCCGGACCTCGTGGCCGGTCTGCAGGAGCAGACCGTCGCCATCCGCGCGACGCTGGACGAGCTCCGCGCCGGCCTCGACGAGGTCGCCCTCCGGCCGGCCACCGAGGTCGCGTTCCAGGACTTCCAGACCGCGATCCAGCTCTACGACGACACCAGCGCCCAGATGGCCGAGATCGGTGCCGCCGGTGGTGACCCGTTGTCCGTGCTGCCCACGCTGATCGAGGCCGAGACGAACGCCGTCGACGCGCTCACCGCCGCCAGCGACGCGCAGATCGCCGCCACCTCGGCCACCGTGCAGGAGGCCCGCGACGCCTACGCCAGCGCACGCTCACTCACGATCATCGGCGTCGCAATCGGCCTCCTGGTCTCCGTCGCGCTCGCCGTCCTGATGGCCCGCAGCGTCACCCGCCCGGTGCAGCGGATCCGCGAGACCCTCGAGCGGGTCGCCGCCGGCGACCTGCGGGTGCGGGCCGGGAACGTCGGCGGCGCCGAGCTGGGCGACGTCGCCCGCTCGCTGGACACCACCCTGGACGCCCTGGGCGGGGTGCTCACCCTGGTGAGCGACTCGGCGTCGCGCCTGGGTGCGGCGTCGCAGCAGCTGACGGCGGGTGCGGCGGCGATGTCGGCGAACGCGCGGACGGCGGCGGGTCAGGCCGACGTCGTCGTCGCCTCCGCCGGCGAGGTGGCCTCGAGCGTGGACACGGTGTCGACGGGTTCGCAGCAGATGGAGTCGGCGATCCGGGAGATCGCGCAGAGCGCGACCGAGGCGGCGCGGGTCGCGGGGCAGGCGGTCGGCGTCGCGGAGACCACGACCCGGACGGTCGGGAAGCTGGGTGACTCGTCGCAGGAGATCGGCAACGTGGTGAAGACGATCACCTCGATCGCGGAGCAGACGAACCTGCTGGCGCTGAACGCCACGATCGAGGCGGCGCGTGCCGGTGAGGCGGGCAAGGGCTTCGCCGTCGTCGCCAACGAGGTGAAGGAGCTGGCGCAGGAGACCGCGCGGGCGACCGAGGACATCGCCCGCCGGGTGCAGGCGATCCAGGGCGACACCGCTGGTGCGGTGGACGCGATCGGGGAGATCTCCACCGTGATCGCGCAGATCAACGACTTCCAGGCGACGATCGCCGCGGCCGTGGAGGAGCAGACCGCCACGACCAACGAGATGAACCGCAACGTCTCCGAGGCGGCGTCGTCCTCGCAGAGCATCGCCTCGGCGATCACCGGGCTGGCCGCGGGCACCGCGGAGACCAACAAGCGGGTCGAGGAGGCGCAGCGCTCGGCGGAGGAGCTGTCCCGGATGAGCGACGAGCTGCAGGCCGCGGTCAACCGGTTCACCGTCTGAGCAGCGACCACCTCGCCCCCACCGCGCGCCAGCTCGCGGCCGGGCCCTGCGAGGTGGCCACAGCGGGGCCTGCCGGGAGCACCCGGCAGGCCCCGCCGTCTTTCGTGTTCCGGACGGCGGAAGACAGCCGCGCCGCACTCAACAGTTCCCCCGGTGGAACCGATCCCAGGGGCAGCCAGGTCGTCCGCACCACCACCGCAGCCACCACGAGGGAGAGATCCATGGACGTCGACACGCACAGCACCGTCCCCGAGCCGGGGGGTGCCGGACCGCTCGCGGGGCTCGGCCGGGTGGGGCTGCGGGGCCGGCTGCTCGCCGCGATCCTCGTCGTCGCCCTGGCCACCCTCACCGTGGGCGTCATCGGGATCCACCGGATGGGCACCCTGAGCCACCAGGCCCAGGAGGTCTACGACAGCGGCACCCGCCCGCTGGAGCAGCTGGACGACCTGGAGTCGCTGTGGTGGGAGCAGCAGGCCTACTCCGCCCGCTCGGCGATGGAGAACCTCCCGGACGAGGTCCTCGCCCAGAACGGCGAGGCGGCCACCGAGGCGCAGGGCCGGATCACCGAGGCGCTCGAGGCGGTGGACACCGGTGCGCTGAGCGCTCCGGTGCGGGCGTCGTTCGAGCAGTTCCGGGACGCCGCCCTCGGCTTCTTCGAGAACCAGGCGCAGATCCTGGCCAACGTCGGCGACCTCGAGCTGATCATGGCGATCGTCCCGCAGCAGCAGGAGCTGGAGGTGACCGCCATCGAGGCGATCACCACCGCGACCGACGCGCAGAGCGCCGTCGCCGCGGCGACGGCCCAGGAGGCCCAGGACGCCTACGAGGCCGCCCGCGCGCTGACCGTCGTCGTGGTCGCCGCCGGCATCGCGGTGTCGGTGCTGCTGTCGCTGCTGCTGGTGCGCTCCATCACCCGCCCCGTGCAGCGGGTGCGCGAGGTGCTCGACCGCGTCGCCGAGGGCGACCTGAGCGTGCGCGCCGGGGAGACCGGCGGCGCGGAGATCGGTGAGGTCGCCCGGTCGCTGGACCGCACGCTGGAGTCCCTCGGTGGGGTGCTGTCGCTGGTGAGCGACTCGGCCAGCCGGCTGGGTGCGGCGTCGCAGCAGCTGACGGCGGGTGCGGAGGCGATGTCGGCGAACGCGCGGACGGCGGCGGGTCAGGCCGACGTCGTCGTCGCCTCCGCCGGTGAGGTGGCCTCGAGCGTGGACACGGTGTCGACGGGTTCGCAGCAGATGGAGTCGGCGATCCGGGAGATCAGCCAGAACGCGAGCGAGGCATCGCGGGTGGCGAACCAGGCGGTGGGCGTGGCGGAGACCACGACCCGGACGGTCGGGAAGCTGGGTGACTCGTCGCAGGAGATCGGCAACGTGGTGAAGACGATCACCTCGATCGCGGAGCAGACGAACCTGCTGGCGCTGAACGCCACGATCGAGGCGGCGCGTGCCGGTGAGGCGGGCAAGGGCTTCGCCGTCGTCGCCAACGAGGTGAAGGAGCTGGCGCAGGAGACCGCGCGGGCGACCGAGGACATCGCCCGCCGGGTGGAGGCGATCCAGGCCGACACCGCTGGTGCGGTGGACGCGATCGGGCAGATCAGCTCGGTCATCGGGGAGATCAACGACTTCCAGGCGACGATCGCCGCGGCCGTGGAGGAGCAGACCGCCACGACCAACGAGATGAACCGCAACGTGTCCGAGGCGGCGTCGTCCTCGCAGAGCATCGCCTCGGCGATCACCGGGCTGGCCGCGGGCACCGCGGAGACCAACCAGCGGGTCGAGGAGGCGCAGCGCTCGGCGGAGGAGCTGGCCCGGATGAGCGACGAGCTGCAGGCCGCCGTCCGGCGCTTCACCGTCTGAGCAGCGGCGTGCGGAGGGCCCGTCCGGCGTGTGCCGGGCGGGCCCTCCCGCGTTCGGGTGAGACCTCGCTCGCGCCGGACCGGTTGCGCTCAACCGGTCCGCTGACCTGCCGATAGGGGGTGCGAGAGCGCTGGTCGGGACGGTCCCGCCGGCGGAGAGGGCAGGACATGACTGCGGTGGGCGACTCGGTTCCGGACAGCGGCGTACGGGGACGCGGAAGCGATCTCCTCGCCCGCGTGGGCCTGCGCGGGCGGCTCATCCTCGCCCTGGCGCTGGTGGCGCTGGCCACCGTGTCGGTCGGCCTGTTCGGCATCCAGCGGATGTCGGTGCTCAGCGAGAAGGCCGAGGAGGTCTACGCCGAGGGCGCCGTCCCGCTCGACGAGCTGCGTCAGCTGCAGGTCGACTGGTGGCAGTTCTCCGCCGGCACCGCCCGCGCCCAGCTCACCGCGCTGCCCGCCGAGACCCGGGCCGCCTACGCGCAGGCGGCGCAGGAGAGCTCCGCGGCGCTCACCGACCACCTCGCCGCCGCCGCCGACCTCCCGCTGTCGCCCGAGGCCCGGACGGCCTACGAGGAGTTCGCCACGGCCACCCAGAGCTACCTCGGGATGCTGCAGCAGCTCACCGCGGGGCAGGGCACCCGCACCCCGCAGCAGACGCTGACGCTGATCGCCCAGATGGACGACGCGGAGACCGCCATCTCCGAGTCGCTCGTGGCGGCCACCGCGGCCGCCGCCGACACCGCCGAGGGGACCGCCGCCGAGGCGCGGGACGCCTACACCTCCGCGCGCACCCTGACCCTGCTCATCGTCGGCGTCGGGCTGGTCGTCTCCTTCGTGCTGGCGCTGCTGGTGGTGCGCTCGGTGATGCGCCCGGTGCAGCGGGTCCGCGAGGTCCTGGACAAGGTCGCCGCGGGCGACCTCAGCGTCCGCGCCGGCGAGACCGGTGGTGCGGAGATCGGTGCGGTCGCCGCGTCGCTGGACCGCACCCTGGACTCCCTGGGCGGTGTGCTGCGGCTGGTGAACGACTCGGCCGGCCAGCTGGCCGCGGCCTCCCAGCAGCTGAACGCCAGCGCCGGCGCGATGGCGGAGAACGCCCGCACCGCGGCCGGCCAGGCCGACGTCGTGGTGGCCTCGGCCGGCGAGGTCGCCGCCAGCGTGGACACCGTGTCGACGGGCTCGCAGCAGATGGAGGCGGCGATCCGGGAGATCAGCCAGAACGCCAGCGAGGCCAGCCGGGTCGCCAACCAGGCGGTCGGCGTCGCCGAGGAGACCAACCGGATGGTCGGCAAGCTGGGCGACTCCTTCCAGGAGATCGGCAACGTGATCAAGGTGATCACCGGGATCGCGGAGCAGACCAACCTGCTGGCGCTGAACGCCACGATCGAGGCCGCGCGGGCCGGGGAGCTGGGCAAGGGCTTCGCCGTGGTGGCCACCGAGGTCAAGGAGCTGGCGCAGGAGACCGCGCGGGCGACGGAGGACATCGCGCGGCGGGTGGAGGCCATCCAGTCCGACACCTCGGGCGCGGTCGGTGCGATCGGCGAGATCAGCGCGGTGATCGCGCAGATCAACGACTTCCAGGCCACCATCGCCGCCGCGGTGGAGGAGCAGACGGCGACGACGAACGAGATGAACCGCAACGTGGGCGAGGCGGCGAGCAGCTCGCAGAGCATCGCCTCGGCGATCTCGGGCCTGGCGGCAGGCACGGCGGAGACCAACCAGCGGGTCGACGAGACCCAGCGGTCGGCCGCCGAGCTCGCCCGGATGAGCGACGAGCTCCAGGCCGCCGTCCACCGCTTCACCCTCTGAGCGGAGGCGCCGTACCCGAGCGGGAGCTGGGGGGCGGACAGCGCACGCGGAGCGTGCTCGGTGAGGTGGGCACGGGGCCCGGAGGGTCCCTGCCCACCTCACCGGCAACGGCTCAACGGCAGCCGGGCACGGCTCCTGGCCGCGGTGGAGGCCGGTAGGCCGACTAGAGGTACTGCCCGCCGCCGTGCCGCGGCTCGTGGCCGGGCTGCCCGGCGCCGCCGGGCAGCGCCTTGCGGCGCATCTCCTCCAGCTGGGCGCGGGCGGCCATCTGCTGGGCGAACAGCGCGGTCTGGATGCCGTGGAAGACGCCCTCCAGCCAGCCGACCAGCTGGGCCTGGGCGATCCGCAGCTCGGCGTCGGACGGCGTCTCGCCCTCGCTGAAGGGCAGCGTGATCCGCTCCAGCTCCTCCCGCAGCTCGGGCGCGAGGCCCTGCTCGAGCTCGCGGATGGAGGAGGCGTGGATGTCGCGGAGCCGGTTGCGGCTGGCGTCGTCCAGAGGCGCGGCCCGGACCTCCTCCAGCAGCTGCTTGATCATCGTGCCGATCCGCATAACCTTGGCCGGCTGCTCGACCAGGTCGCCGACGCCGGGGGCGCCGTCGTCGCCGCCGTCCTGCGGCATCGGCATCGCGCCGACCGGCTGACCGTCGGGACCCACGACGAGGACCTGCTGGGGGTGGGGTTCACCGGTGCCAGGAGCAGTCATGGCCCCATCCTGCCCCGCGGCCGGGAGCCGTGTGCCCGGGGCCGCCCGAGGTGACCGCCGCCACCTCCGCCCGCATAGGCTCCGGGCATGTCATCGGGTGCCGGGCGGCTGGACGTCGCCCGCGTCCGGGGCCTGTTCCCGGGCCTGTCCGACGGCTTCGTGCACGCCGACGGCCCGGGCGGCACGCTGGTGCCGGAGAGCGTGGTCCGCGCGGTCTCCCAGGCGATGCGGGTGCCGATCGCCGACCGGGGCGGGGTGTTCCCCTCCTCGGCGCGGGCCGAGCAGCTGGTCTCCGGCGCGCGCTCGGCCGTCGCCGACCTGGTGGGCGGCGTCGCGGGCGGGGTGGTGCTGGGCCCGAACGCCACCTCGCTGACCTACGCGGTCGCCCGGGCGCTGGCCAAGCACTGGCGCGCCGGGGACGAGATCGTGGTGAGCCGGCTGGACCACGACGCCAACGTCCGGCCGTGGCTCCAGGTGGCCGACCGGCTCGGGCTGGTGGTGCGCTGGGCCGAGGTCGACATCGAGACCGGGGAGCTGCCGGACTGGCAGTACGACGAGCTGCTGACCAACCGCACCCGGCTGGTGGCGGTCACCGCGGCCAGCAACGCCATCGGCACCTGCCCGGACGTCGCCGCGATCGCCCGCCGCGCGCACCAGGTGGGCGCGCTGGTGTACGTCGACGCGGCGCACGCGGCTCCGCACCTGCCGCTGGACGTCGAGCAGCTCGGCGCGGACTTCCTCGCCCTGTCGGCCTACAAGTGGTGCGGCCCGCACGTGGGCGCCGTCGTGGCCCACCCCGGGTTGTGGGAGGAGCTGTGGCCGGACAAGCTGCTGCCGGCGTCGGACCGGGTGCCGGAGCGGTTCGAGCCGGGTACCCCGCCGTTCGAGCTGTACGCCGGCGTCGCGGCCGCCGTCGACCACTTCGCCGCGCTCTGCCCGGAGGCGACCGGGACGCGCCGCCAGCGGCTGGCCACCGCGATGGCCGCCGTCGGCCGCTACGAGGGTGAGCTGTTCGACCGGCTGGACACCGCGCTGCGGCGGATGGCGCACGTCTACGTGCTCGGGGAGCCGTGGCCGCGCACCCCGACGCTGTCGTTCACCGTCTCCGGCATGCGCCCGCGGCAGGTCGCCGGTGAGCTGGCCCGCCGCGGCATCTGCGCCTGGGACGGCGACTTCTTCGCCCGCGAGCTGTTCGACGCGATCGGGGTCAACGAGGCCGGGGGCGCCGTCCGCCTGGGGTTGATGCACTACAACACGGCCGAGGAGGTCGAGCGGCTGGTCGAGTGCATCGACGAGCTGGGCTGAGGGGTCCGTCGGACCTCCCGGCAGGGGCTCCTGTGCCGATCGGGTGACCAGGGCGGCAGTGCCTATGCTCTAGCTCATGACAGCGGCCCCGGTGAGCATCGCCGAGGCCATCGCCCGGGCCACCGAGGTGGCCGGGACCGTCGCCGGCCCGCTGGTCGAGCGGACCGACTCCGGGGTGTGGCCCGCCGAGGCGCTGCGGGCCCTGCAGGCCGCCGGTCTCGGGGGTCTCGCGGCCGCACGGCCGATGGGTGGGTCCGGGCTCGGCCTGCGCGGGGTCGTCGCGGTCTGCGAGGCGGTCGGCCGGGTCTGCGCCTCGACGGCCCTGTGCTTCGGGATGCACTGCGTGGGGACTGCGGTGATCGCGGCGAAGCCGTCGCCGCGGCAGCGCGAGGGATTCCTCGACGCCATCGTCGCCGGGGAGCACCTCACGACGCTGGCGCTGTCGGAGCCCGGCACCGGTGCGCACTTCTGGCTGCCGCAGACCCGCATGACGCGGAGCGGGGCGGAGCTGCAGCTCGACGGCGAGAAGTCGTTCGTGACCAACGGCGGGCAGGCCGATTCCTACGTGGTCAGCACGGTCGCCGCCGACCCGGAGGCGCCGGTGGGGCAGTTCTCCTGCGTCCTCGTGCCCGGGGACACCGCCGGCCTGACCTGGACCGACCGGTGGGACGGCATCGGCATGCGGGGCAACTCCTCCCGGCGGGCTCGCCTGGCGGGGGTCCGCCTCGGCGTCGACCACCTCCTCGGCGCCGAGGGCGACCAGCTCTGGTACGTCTTCGAGGTCGTCGCCCCCTACTTCCTGATGGCGATGGCGGGCTCCTACCTGGGGGTCGCCCAGGCCTCGCTCGACGAGGCGGTGGCACACCTGGGCCGACGGGCGCACGCGCACACCGGCCGCCGGCTCGCTGCGGAGCCGCTCCTGCAGCACCGGCTGGGGGTCCTGTGGGCCCAGGTCGAGCGCACCCGCCGGCTGGTGCACTGGGCCGCCGAGGAGGCCGACGCCGGGGGCGCGGCCGCCCTGCCCGGCCTCGCCGCGGCCAAGGCCGAGGTCGCCCAGTGCGCGGTGCAGGTGACCAACGAGGCGATGACGCTGGTCGGTGGGATCGGCTACCGGGACCGCTCTCCGCTGGAGCGGCACCTGCGGGACGCCCGGGCGGCGGACGTGATGAGCCCGACGACGGACATCCTGCGCACCTGGACCGGCCGGGCGGTGCTCGGCCTGCCGCTCCTGGGCGAGTGAGCGCCGCTCCTGGGCGGGTGAGCGCGCCCCCCGGCCCGGGTCGTTGCGTCCTCGTCGACGGCACGCCGCAGGACCTGGCGCGGCTCGGGGGCGTTCCGGGCCTGGAGCAGGTGTCCGCCGTCGACCTGCCGGACGCCCTCGGCCCCGCCGAGGCCCCGGTCGACCTCGTGGTGCTGGGTACGCGGGCCACGGCGGCGGTGCTCCTGGCCCAGCGCGCGCACCGCCTGGCGCCGGGTGCCGGGATCGCCGTCCTGGCGGTGGACCCGGTGGCGGTGCGCCGCCAGGCCGCCTTCACCCCCGAGGTGCCCCTGGACCTGCTCGTCGCCGGCGTGGACGACCCGGACCTGCCCGCACGGGTGCACGAACTGCGCACGGCCCGCCGGGAGGGGCGCCGGCACGCCGGGGTGCTCGCGGCGATCACGCGGCAGCCCGGGCCGCCCGACCGGGCGGGGACGCCGGGGGTGACCGCGGTCGGGGCCCTGCTGGAGCACGTCCCGATCCCGGTCCTGGTGGCCGAGCCGACGGGTGAGCTGCTGGGCTGGAACCGTCAGGCCGAGGACCTCCTCGGCCTCGGGCCGGCGGTGCTGGGGCGCCCCATCGACGAGGTGGCCCCGGGCACCCAGGCGGCCTTCTCCGCGGTCGGCGGGCAGCAGGGGCCGGCGCACATCGGCATCGCCGGCCGGGTGCTCGAGCTGAGCTCGGCGACCACCCAGACCGACACCGGCCGGCCGGTGGTGCTGGTGTTCGCCACCGATGTGACGGCGCAGCGGACGGCGGAGCGCGACCGCGACCGGCTCGCCGGGCACGTGCAGCTGCTGGCTCGCGTCTCCGAGTCGCTGATGGGCCCGCTGGACGTCACCGAGCCGCTGACCCGGCTGGCGCAGGCCCTCGTCCCCGGGCTCGCCGACTGGATCAGCATCCAGGTCCTCGACGGGCACGGCCAGCTGCACAACGTCGCCATGCGGCACCGCGACCCCGCGCTCGCGCCGGTGGCCCGGGCGGCGGAGGAGCTGAAGGAAGCGCGCCACTGCTTCACCGAGCCCAGCCGGCGGGCCGCGGCGGGGGAGCGGGTCCTGCTGCCCCGCATCACCCCCGAGGAGCTGGCCGGCCAGGTGGCCGACCCCGAACTGCGCGCCCTGGTGACCCAGCTGGGCATGGGGAGTGCGGTGGCCGTCCCGATCACCGGCCGGGAGCGGCCCCTCGGCTCCATCCTGCTGGTCGACGCCCCGGGCGGGGACCAGCTGGGAGCGCCCGAGCTGGAGCTCGCGGAGGAGATCGGCCGTCGGGCCGGGGTGGCGCTGGACAACGCCCTGCTCTACGCCGGCCAGCGGCACGTCGCCACCGAGCTGCAGCGGAGCCTGCTCACCGCACCGCCGGAGACGTCCTTCGCCGACATCGCCGTCCGCTACCTGGCGGCCGCCCAGCAGGCCCAGGTGGGTGGTGACTGGTACGACGCGTTCCGCCGCCGCAACGGTGACCTGCTGGTGGTCATCGGTGACGTGGCGGGGCACGACACGCGGGCCGCGGCGGCCATGGGGCAGCTGCGCGGGCTCGTGCGGGGCATCGGCCACGGTGGCGCCGACTCACCCGGCTCGGTGCTCACCGCCGTCGACCAGGCGATCGAGGGCCTGGAGCTCGAGACGATCGCCACCGCCGTCGTCGCCCAGCTGGGCACCCCCGAACGGGACGACGCCGCGGGGCTGCAGGTGCAGTGGTCCAACGCCGGGCACCCCCCACCGGTGCTGCTGGAGCCCTCGGGGCGAGCCCGGCTGCTCACCCCCGGAAGCGGCCGGGCCGACCTGCTGCTGGGCGTGGACGCCGGGGCGCCACGGTCGTCGGAGCGGACCACGCTGCCGGCCGGCGCCACGCTGCTGCTCTACACCGACGGGCTGGTCGAGCGGCGGGGGGAGTCGCTGGACGAGGGGACCGATCGGCTGCTGGCCACCGTCGAGGAGTGCGCGGAGGCCGACCTGGACCGGTTCTGCGACCGGCTGCTGACCAGGATGGTCCCGCAGCCGGGAGCGGACGACGTCGCGCTCGTCGCCGTCCGGCCCACGGTGGGTGGCCGCTCCCCGGAGGCGTGACCGCGCTCAGGCGTCCGGGAGCAGCAGCACCTTGCCGATGTGCGAGCTCTCCTCCAGCAGGGCGTGCGCCTCCGCGGCGCGGGACATCGGCAGCCGGCGGTCGATGACCGGGCGGACCACGCCGCGTTCGACGTCGGGCCACACGTCGTGCCGCACGGCCGCGACGATCTCCGCCTTGCCGCCACGGCCGGTGGACGGCCGGGAGCGCAGCGCGGTGGCGTGCACGCTGCCCCGCTTGGCGAGCAGCCGGCTCAGGTCCAGCTCGGCCTTCCGGCCGCCCTGCATCCCGATCACCACCAGCCGGCCGCCGTCGGCGAGGACGTCGACGTTGCGGGCCAGGTAGGCGGCGCCCATGTTGTCCAGCACGACGTCGGCGCCGTGCCCCCCGGTGGCTGCCCGCACCCGCTCGACGAAGTCCTCGTTCCGGTAGTCGATCGCGATCTCGGCGCCGAGCTCCCGGCAGACGGCGAGCTTCTGCTCGCTGCCGGCGGTGGTGGCCACCCTGGCACCGGCGCGCACCGCCAGCTGGATCGCCATGGTGCCGATGCCGCTGGAGCCGCCGTGCACCAGGAAGACGTCGCCGGCGCGCAGCCCGGCGAGCAGGAAGACGTTCGACCAGACCGTGCAGGTGACCTCCGGCAGCGCCGCCGCACTGGCCAGCTCCACACCCGCGGGCCGGGGCAGCAGTTGCCCGGCCGGGACGGCCACCCGCTCGGCGTAGCCGCCGCCGGCCAGCAGCGCGCACACCTCGTCGCCGACCGACCAGCCCTCGACGCCGTCCCCGACCTCGCTGATGACGCCGCTGCACTCCAGGCCGAGCACCTCGCTGGCGCCCGGCGGGGGCGGGTAGAAGCCCTGCCGCTGCATCAGGTCGGCCCGGTTGACCGCGGTCGCGACGACGTCGACGACCACCTCACCCGGCCCGCACACCGGGTCGGGCACCTCGCCCCAGCCGAGCACGTCGGGGCCGCCGGGCTGGCTGATCGTCACCGCGCGCATGCCCCCGACCCTAGGCGCGCGGCAGGCCCGGGACCACGCGCGGCGTCAGGCGGCCGGGGTCTGCACCCCCGAGTCGGTGACCTTGCCGCGGGCGATCCGCAGCCGCCGTTGCGCGCGGCGCGCGACCCACGAGTCGTGGGTGACCATGATGAGCGTGAGCCCCTGGTCGCGCCACATCTGCTCCAGCAGCGCCACGATCTCGTCACGGGTGGCTTCGTCCAGGTTGCCGGTGGGCTCGTCGGCCAGCAGCACCTTCGGCTGGCGGACCAGTGCCCGGGCGATCGCCACGCGCTGCTGCTGACCACCGGAGAGCTCCGCAGGCAGGTGGCCACTGCGCTCGGCCAGACCCACGGAATCCAGCGCCGCGGCCGCCCGCTCGGCCCGCTCCCGCCCCTTCACGCCGAGCGGGACGAGCGCGGTCTCCACGTTCTGCTGAGCGGTGAGCGTCGGGATGAGGTTGAACGACTGGAACACGATGCCGATCTCCCGGGCCCGGAGCTGGGTCAGCCGCTGGTTGGAAACCGCTGCCAGGTCATCGGTGCCGAGCAGTACCGAGCCCGAGGTGGGCCGGTCGAGCGCCCCCAGCATCTGCAGCAGCGTCGACTTGCCGCCGCCGGTGGGGCCCTGGATGGCGACCATCTGCCCGTCGGGGATGGTCAGCGAGACGTGTGAGAGCGCCTCGACCTCCTTCTTGCCGTTCCGGTAGGTCTTGCTGACGTCGGTGAGCGTGTACACGGCGGTGTCTTCCTGTCTGTCGGGGGTGGTCAGTCGAGGCTGCGCAGGGCCGCGGCGGGGCGCAGGCGGGCAGCGCGCCAGCCACCGATCACCCCGGCGAGCAGGCCGCCGATCAGGGCGATCCCGACCCCGGTGGCGATGAAGGCCACGTTGATAGGCGCGTGCAGGACCGTCTCGACGGTGCTGCTCGCCGCCTGGCCGAGCCCGCCGGGGATGTTGCCGCCGAACGCGCCGGCTCCGGGCCCCCCGGTCCCGGCTACGGGGCCCCCGGCCCCTGCTCCGGGCGCTGCCGTCGCCGTGCCGCCACCGGTCGTGCCGGACAGGCTGATCCCGGCCGCGTTGAGGGCGAGGATCCCGCCGACGCCGATGATCAGGCCGGCGACGCCGCCGATGAGGCCCTGCAGGAGGGACTCGGTGCCCACCTGCCGGACGATCCGGCCGTTGCTCCAGCCCAGCGCCTTCAGGGTGCCGAAGTCACGGGTGCGGCGCGTGACGCCGGAGATGGTGAACAGCACCGCGAGGCCGAAGGCGGCGGCCAGCACCGCGATCGACAGCCACTTGCCCAGGTTCTGCACCAGCGACGACGCAGAGGACAGCGAACCGGTGACGCCGGAGGCCAGGTCGGACTGGGTGGTGACGGTGGCGTCGGGCAGCGCGGCGGTGATCGCGGCGGCGGCGGTGTCGACGGTGTCGGCGCTGGTGGCCTGCACGTACACGGTGGTGATCTGGTCGGTCAGCCCGGACAGCTCCTGTGCCACGTCGATCGGCAGGTACACGTCGGACAGCGTGGTGGCCGAGTCGTCGCTGGCCAGGATGCCCACCACGGTGACGGCGGTCCCGGTCAGGGTGATCGTGCTGCCGACGGACAGCCCCGCGCTGTCGGCGTGGCTCTGCGAGATGAGCGCCACATCCGCACCCACGTCGGCGGTGGTGAAGCCGCGACCGTCGGCGACGGCGGCGCCCGCCAGCGGGCCGAGCGCGGTGGCGCCGGGGGTGATGCCCTCGACGCCGAAGCTGCTGACGTTGAAGTTGCCGCCGCGGAAGCCGTCGCCGCCCTCGCCACCGCCGGTCGGCGGGCCCGCCGGAGCGGAGCCCGCGTCGGGGAGCTCGCCGCTGAAGGTCTGGTCGGTCAGCATGAGAGTGGCGGTCACGTCGGAGACGCCGTCCGCGGCCGAGATGGTGCTCACGACGTCGCTGCTCATGGCCGTGGTGCCCCGGGCGATGTTCAGCTGATCGGTGGCGACGGTGGTCGACCCGTCGTCGCTGGTGGTGCCGTCGTCGGCACCGAAGGAGAACTGCCCGCGGCCGCCGCCGGCTCCCGGCTCGGCGGCCTGGGTGACCTTGATGTCGGTGCCGACGCCGTAGACGGACTCCAGGACGGTGTCCTGGGCGTTCCGGACGCCCGCGGAGGCGGCGTTCACGACGAGGACGAGGGCGATGGCCAGGGCGAGGCCCACGGCCACGATGACGGTCTGCCGCAACCGCCCTCTCAGTTCGCGGCGCACGTAGGTCAGGAGCATGCTCGTCCTCCAGCTCCCGCCGGCTCGTGGGAGCTGGGGCGGGCAGGGTGATGCCCGCCGACCGGTCCGGTCGACGGGTGCGGGATGTGTTCCGCACGTCATCGTCCGGCCGGGCCTGAGGAGGACCTGTGAACGCGCTGCGGGCTGGGCTGTGAGGGGCGGGAGCATGGGTGGGCTGTGTCACCTCTGCTCCCGCCCCGGGCTGCCCGCCGGGGTGGGGAGCCGCGTCAGCGCGCCTTGAGGTCCTTGCGCAGGATCTTGCCGGCCATCGACTTGGGCACCTGCTCGATGAACTCGACCATCCGGACCTTCTTGTGGGGCGCCACCCGCTCGGCGACGAACGCGACGACGTCGTCCTCGGTCAGCGCCGAGCCGGGTGCCCGGACGACGAACGCCTTGGGCAGCTCGTCGCCGCTTTCCCGCTCCAGCACCCCGATGACCGCGGCGTCGGTGACCTCCGGGTGGCCCAGCAGCACGGCCTCCAGCTCGGCGGGCGCCACCTGGTAGCCCTTGTACTTGATCAGCTCCTTGACCCGGTCGACGACGGTGTACCGGCCCTCGTCGTCGACGATCGCCACGTCGCCGGTGTGCAGCCAGCCCTCGGCGTCCAAGGTGTCCGCGGTGGCCTGCGGGTTGTTCAGGTAACCGGCCATCACCTGCGGGCCGCGCACCCACAGCTCGCCGCGTTCCCCGGGGGCGCAGTCCTCGCCGGTGGCCGGGTCGACCAGCCGGCACTCGGTGTTGGGCAGCGCGTACCCCACGGTGCCCTTCGGGGTGGGCCCGGCGCCCGCGGGCTCCAGCCCGGGCTCGGGGGTGGTGTGCGAGACCGGGGACAGCTCGGTCATCCCGTAGCCCTGCCCGACGCTGACGCCGTCCGGGGCACCCTTGCGCAGCCGGTCCTGGGCCGCCTGGGCGAGGGCCTCGTCCAGCGGGGCCGCGCCGGAGGTGATGCTGCGCAGCGAGGAGAGGTCGAAGGAGTCGACCAGCGGGTGCTTGGCCAGCGCCAGCACGATCGGCGGGGCGACGAAGGCGCGGGTGATCCGCTGGTCCTGGATGGTCCGCAGGAACTGCTCCAGGTCGAACCGGGGGAGGGTGACCACGGTGCCGCCCCACTGCAGGCCCTGGTTCATCAGCACGGTCAGGCCGTAGATGTGGAAGAACGGCAGGACGGCGATGATCCGCTCGTTGCCCTCGTCGACCCCGGCCAGCGGGCGCGACTGGGTCACGTTGGCCACCAGGTTGCGGTGGGTGAGCATGACGCCCTTGGGCAGCCCGGTGGTGCCGCTGGAGTAGGGCAGCGTGACCAGGTCGGTGGCCGGGTCGATCTGCACCTCGGTGGCGGGCGCGTCGGTGGTGAGCAGGTCGCGCAGCGACGCGTGCCCCTCGGCGCCGTCCATCACCACCACCTCGTCGACCGGCGCCTGCGCCACCGCGGCCTGCGCCCGGTCGAGGAACGCGGAGATGGTGATCAGCACCTTCGCGCCGGAGTCCTTCAGCTGGAAGGCGATCTCGTCGGGGGTGTACAGGGCGTTGACCGGGGAGACCACGCAGCCGGCCGCGGCGATGCCGTGGAAGACCACCGGGTACCAGATGGTGTTCGGGCTGAACACGGCGACGACGTCGCCCTTGCGCAGCCCGCGGGCGGCGAGCGCGGCGGCCATACGCTGGACGTAGAAGGTCAGCTCGCCGTGGGTGATCGTCTCGCCGGAGAGGCCGTCGACCAGGGCCGGGGACTCCCGGCGCTCGGCGGTGCCGGCCAGCACGAACTCCGGCACGGACAGCTCGGGGATCTCGACGTCCGGGTAACGACTGCTCAGCGCCACGGGGTCCTCCTCGACTCGGGGTGTGGCGTCAGTCTCACATCCGGCGTGTCCCGAGTCACATACCGGGTTACCCGCGGGTAGCGCTCAGCCTCGCGGCCACAGCACCGACTGGGTGCACCGGAACAGCGCGATCGTCCTCCCGGTGGCCGGCGCGGTCACCACGGCGTCCCACACCTGCGTCGTCCGCCCGGCGTGCGCGTTGGTGGCGACCACCTCGATCCGCCCCTCGCGCGCGGTGCCCAGGTGGTTGCTCTTCAGCTCGATCGTGGTGAACCCGCTCGCGCCCTCGGGCAGCAGCGCCCGGGTGGCCAGCCCGCAGGCGGTGTCGGCCAGCGCCACCACGCTCGCCGCGTGCAGGAAGCCGTTGGGCGCGAGCAGGTCGGGCCGGACGGCGAGGTGCGCGGCGAGCCGGCCGGGCTCGTGGTCGTCGATGACGATGCCGAGCAGCCCGGGCAGCGTGCCCGGCAGCAGGTCGTTGAGCTCGGCGGCGGTGTGGAACCCGGTGGCGGCCATGCCGGCGAACCTATCCACCCGGCGGGGTCGGCCCGGGATCAGGTGACCTGATCATGCGTGCTCCTGGCTCACGGCAGGAGGTGAGCCAGGAGCACGCGGGGTGAGCCAGGACGACGCCGCCCGGGCTCACACCAGGCCGCGGATGCTGTGCGCCGGCGGCCGGTCGCCCTTGATCGAGGCCACCATGTCCAGCGTCTGCCGGGTCGCGGCGACGTCGTGCGCGCGGAAGACCCGGGCGCCCAGCCAGGCGCTCACCGCCGTCGCCGCGAGCGTGCCGGTCAGCCGCTGCTCGACCGGCACGTCGAGGGTCTCCCCGACGAAGTCCTTGTTCGACAGCGCCACCAGCACCGGCCAGCCGGTCGCGACCAGCTCGTCGAGCCGCCGGGTCGCCGCGAGCGAGTGCCGGGTGTTCTTGCCGAAGTCGTGCCCCGGGTCGACCAGCACCCGCTCGCGGTCCACCCCCGCCGCCACCGCCGCCTCGGCCAGCGCCGTCGTCCGGGCGACGACGTCGGCCATCACGTCGTCGTAGACGACCCGGTGCGGGCGGGTGCGCGGCGGCAGCCCGCCGGCGTGCGTGCAGACGATCCCGGCGCCGGCCTCGGCTGCGACCACGGCCAGCTCCGGGTCGACCCCGCCCCAGGCGTCGTTGACGACGTCGGCGCCGGCCGCGAGCGCCTCGCGGGCCACCTCGGCGCGGTAGGTGTCGATCGAGATCGGCAGCCGCGGGTGGGCGGCCCGGATCGCGGCGACCAGGTCGACCGTGCGCCGGACCTCCTCCTCGGGCGGGACCTCCGCGCCCGGGGCGGCCTTCACCCCGCCGACGTCGACCATGTCCGCACCCTCGGCCACCACCCGCTCGACCCGGGCCAGCGCGGCGTCCAGCTCGTAGGTGGAGCCGCGGTCGTAGAAGGAGTCGGGGGTGCGGTTGACGATCGCCATCACGACGAGCCCGCCGTCCGGCACGTCGAGGCCACCGATGCGCAGCATGGACCCACTCAACCAGCCCGCTCGGGCGGGCCGTGGCAACGTGCAGGGGTGTCCAGCACCCCCACCGACGTGCCCGACGACCTCACCGACGCCCTGGACCAGGTGGCTGCCGAGGCCCGCCCGCTCGCCGAGGACGACGAGGTCGCCCAGCCCGGGGCCGGACCCGACCGGTTCGCCCTGGCGCTGTGCGAGCTCGACGGCACCGAGCACGTCGCCGGTGAGGCCGACGTCGATTTCCCGGTGCAGAGCGTGGTCAAGGTGTTCACGCTGACCGCGGCGCTCCGCCTGGTCGGCGAGGACGTGTTCCGGCGGATCGGCCGGGAGCCGTCGGGGGATCCCTACGACTCGCTCGTCCAGCTCGAACGCGAGCACGGCGTGCCCCGAAACCCCTTCATCAACGCCGGGGCCCTCGTCGTCTGCGACGTGCTGGTGGACGCCACCGGTTCGCCCGAGGCGGCGGTGGCCGAGGTCACCGACCTGCTGGCCGACCTCGTCGGTGAACGGATCGAGCCCGATCCCGAGGTGCTGGCCGAGGAGCGCGCCGGCGCGCAGATGAACGCGGCCATGGGCCACCTGATGAGCTCGTTCGACAACTTCACCCACCCGGTGGCCGAGGTGGTGGACGCCTACGCCCAGCTGTGCGCGCTGACCGTGACCACCCGGCAGCTCGCCCGCGCCGCGCGGTTCCTGGCCCACGACGGGGTCGACCCGCGGACCGGCGACCGGGTTCTCACCGATCCGCTCTCCCGGCGGGTCAACGCGGTGATGCTGACGTGCGGCACCTACGACGCGGCCGGTCAGTTCGCCTACGACGTGGGCTTCCCGTGCAAGAGCGGGGTGGCCGGCGCGGTGATGGGGGTGGTGCCGGACCGGTTCGGGGTCTGCGCCTGGTCCCCGCCGCTGGACGCCGCGGGCAACTCCCGGGCCGGCCGGGCGGCGCTGCACCTGCTCAGCGAGCGGCTGGGGCTGTCCCTGCTGTAGCGCCGGGCAGACTGGCACGGTGAACGAGTTCCCCGCCGCGCCCGACCGCATCGACCCGCCCTACACCGACGGCGAGCGCGCCGCCCTGGACGCCTGGCTGGAGTTCCACCGGGCCACGCTGCTGCACAAGTGCGCGGGCCTCACCCCCGAGCAGCTCGGCGAGCGGTCGGTGCCGCCGTCGAGCATGAGCCTGCGCGGCCTCCTGCGGCACATGACCGAGGTCGAGCGCGCGTGGTTCCGGCGGGTCATCGACGGCGAGGACGCCGGGGACGTGTACTGCGCCCCGGGCGACGAGGACGGCGACTTCGACGGGGTCGGCCGCGACGGCGACGACCCGGTGGCCGCCGTCCCCGCGGAGCTGGCCGCGTTCACCGCCGAGGTGGAGGTGAGCCGGGCGGTGGCTGCCGCGTGGCGTTCGCTGGACGCGCTCAGCCGTGGGCGCACCCGGCGGACCCGCGAGCAGGTGTCGCTGCGCTGGGTGTACCTGCACATGATCGAGGAGTACGCCCGGCACAACGGCCACGCCGACCTCCTCCGTGAGCGCATCGACGGCGCCACCGGCGACTAGCCGCCCGGGCGTCCTGGCTCACTGTGCGTGCTCCTGGCTCACCTCCGGACGTCAGCCAGGAGCACGCACGATCAGGTCACCTGATCCCGAGGTTCAGCGCACCGCGCCCCAGGGGAGGACGGCGTGCACGCCGACCACCTGGTTCACCACCTGGGTGACCCGCAGGTCGACCACCGCGCTGGCCAGCGCGAGGGCGTCGGAGCGGCCGATGCCGTGCACCGCTGCCATGACGTCGAGCATCGCGTCCAGCGCCACCGCCATCGCCTCGTCCAGGTCGTCGGCGACGCCCATGGTCACCCAGCCCGCGGGGGTCCGCGCGACCGGCGTGGTGAGCGCCCGGCCGAACAGGTCCGGCAGCACGTCGAGGGTCAGGTCGATGCGCTCCAGCGGGCACTCGATCGCCGTCCCGGCGACCTCACCGTCGCCCTGCGCGGCGTGCCCGTCGCCGACCGAGAGCAGCCCGCCGGGCACGGTCACCGGCAGGTACAGCGTGGAGCCGGCGACCAGCTCGCGGCAGTCCAGGTTCCCGCCGTGCCAGTACGGCGGGATCGTCGAGTGCCGGCCCGGCTCGGCCGGGGGCACGCCGACCACCCCGGGGAACGGCCGCAGCGCGACCGAGTGCCCGGCCTGGTTGCGCCCGACCCCGGCGGTGGCGTCGAGGGTCCACCGGTGGACGGCGGGGGCCGCGGTCACGCCGAGCCACTCGTTGAGCGCGGTGGACCGCAGCCCGACGTAGGTGGTGCCGAACGGCCCGGGGACGACGTCGTCGATGCGGATGCTGAGCACCTGCCCGGGTTCGGCACCGCGCACGGCGATCGGACCGGTGAGCGCGTGCCCGGACGCCGGGTCGTGCGCGGGGTGCCGGGGGCGGGCGGCGAGGCCCGCCATGACGTCCGGGCCGGTGTCCGGGCCGGTGTAGGGGCCGGTCGACCAGCCGGAGTCCAGGGTGCCCAGGCGCACGGAGGAACCCGGGTCGACGGTCAGCACCGGGGGCCGGGCCGGATCCCAGGAGCCGTGCAGCGTGCGCTCGTCGGGCAGCAGGACGTGGTTCGGCGCCATGCCCCCATCCTGGCCGGGCACGCCTGCGCCCCCGTCCGCGGGAGCGGAACGGGGGCGCAGATCGGCCTGGCTGCAGGGTCCCGCGGCGCGCGGAGCGCGTCGTGGGGGGCCAGTCAGGGTCTTACTCGACCGGGACGGCGGCGGCGGCCTTCTTCAGGTTCGAGCCGGCGGTCACCTTGACGGTGTTGGCAGCGGCGATCTCGATGGACTCGCCGGTCTGCGGGTTGCGCCCGGTGCGCGCGGAGCGCTGCGCGCGCTCGACGGTCAGCAGGCCGGGGACGGCCACCTTGTCGCCGCGGGTGATGGCGTCGACGAGCTCCTCCTGGAGACCGTTGATCACGGAGTCGACGGTGCTGGCGGGGACGTCGGCGCGCTTGGCGATGGCGGAGACGAGTTCGGCCTTGTTCATGCGGGTTCCTCTCGGTGTCGTGATCGGCGGCCCGGCCCTCGGGCGGGCCGCCGTGGTCGTCGCGCCCGGTCGGACCGGGTGCGGCCCCCGGGCGTCCTGGCGGACGCCGGGGCCTCCACCGGGCTCGCCGTCGGTGTGACGGGTGCCCGGTGGGCGGATCTGGCCGACCCCGTCGTCGACCAGCAACGGGCGGCACGTTGCCATGCCGACCTGGGTGTTGGCGAGCGATGGGTCCGGATTCCCGGGCCTTTCTACCCGCAGGTCACTTTCGTCACGCAGTTGATCACGCCGAGTCCAGCGCGGCACCATCGGCTCTCCTGCAGGGGCCCGGTGCGAGCCTGCGAGCGACGGGGGGCAGGAGGGTCCTTCAACTAGCGTGGACGCCATGCCACAGCTCCCCGGGACCGACCTGAACGTCAGCGACCTCTGCCTGGGCGGCAACGTCTTCGGGTGGACCGCCGACGAGCCGACGTCCTTCGCCCTGCTCGACCGGTTCGCCGACGCCGTCCCCAGCACCCAGTCGCCGTTCGTCGACACCGCGGAGATGTACGGCAACGGCGTCTCCGAGACCATCCTGGGCAACTGGATGGCCGAGCGCGGCATGCGCGACCGGATGGTGGTGGCCACCAAGGCCAGCCCGGGGGAGAAGGAGCACCCGCTGTCGGCGGGGGAGATCCGGGCGGCCTGCGACCGGTCGCTGCAGCTCCTGCAGACCGACCACATCGACCTCTACTACGCCCACTACGACGACGAGAGCACCCCGCTGGAGGAGACGCTGCGGGCCTTCGACGAGCTGGTGCAGGCCGGCAAGGTGCGGTACGTCGCGGCGTCGAACTACTCCGCGGCGCGGCTGACCGAGGCGCTGCGTACCTCCGACGAGCTCGGCATCACCCGGTACGTGGCGCTCCAGCCGCACTACAACCTGATGGAGCGCGCGGTCTACGAGGACGAGCTGCAGGCCGTCGCCGCCGAGCACCAGCTGGGCGTCCTGCCCTACTTCGGGCTGGCCCGCGGGTTCCTCACCGGCAAGTACCGGGCGGGGGAGAGCATCGACTCCCCGCGGGCCAAGGGCGCGGCGCAGTACGTGGGGGAGAAGGGCGACCGGGTGCTCGCCGCCCTCCAGCAGGTCGCCGACGCCTACGGCGTGACCAGCGCCGCGGTCGCGCTGCGCTGGCTCGCCGACCAGCCCACGGTGACCGCGCCGATCGCCAGCGGCCGCAGCGTCGAGCAGCTGGCCGACCTGCTCCCGATGCTGGATCTGGTCCTCACCGACGAGCAGCGGCAGCTGCTCACCGACGCGAGCGCCTGAGAAAGACCCCGTCCTCCTCACCCCTCGCGAGCTCGGGGCGAGCCTCTGGACGGGCCTTCGGCTGGGCGCGTGGCGTGAGCACCTGCCGTTGCTATGCCGCGACGATGTGCGCGCGGACCTGGGCGACCAGCTCCGGCGGCACGCTGCCCAGGCCGTGGTCGGCGGTCGCGTGCGCGGCGACCTGGGAGAGGACGGCGTCCTCGTCCGGGGCGGTGAAGCGGGCGGTGCAGCCGGGGACGACGTCCCCGCAGGCGAAGGCCTTCACGGATCTCTCCTCGAGGCTCGGTGGACCGGACGTCGGGTGACGGCCGGGGGTCAGCGGCTGGCCGATGCGGAGGCCAGGTCCTCCATCCGCAGCAGGCCCAGCACGGTGCCGGTGCGGTCGGTGCAGACGACCGGGTCGAACCGGTGCACCGGCGGCCGGGTCAGCGCCCGCTGCAGCGTCTCGGCCACCCCGGCCGAGGGCAGCACGCGCAGCGAGACGGGGGCGCGGTAGGCGGCGCCGGTGCGCGGGTCGGCGAGCACCAGCTCCACCGGCACCTCGTCGGCGTCCAGCACCACGTAGGGCGGCGGGGCGTCGTCGTCGCCGGGGCCGTGCTGCCGGACCGGGCGCAGCAGGCTGGCCACGCTCTCGCTGAGCTGGGCGCGGGCGACGCTGGCGCGCACCAGCTGCTCGGCCTCGGCGGACAGCGGGGCGAAGGAGGGCGCGGGCCGCCCGAGCAGCCAGCCCTGGGCGAGCGGGACGCCGAGCCGGGCGAAGGCGGCCAGTTCGCCGGGGGTCTCGATGCCCTCGGCCAGCAGCCAGGCGTCGATCCGGCTGGTGAAGGCGCCGACCATCTCGGCCAGCGCGGCCTTCACCGGGTCGGTGTCGGCGCCGGAGACGAGGGCGCGGTCGAGCTTGACCAGCTGGGGGCGGACCTCCGCGATCTGCTGCAGCCCCGACCAGCCGGAGCCGGCGTCGTCGATGGCGATCAGCGCACCGCGCCCGCGCAGCGCCGCGGTCTGCCCGCGCAGCGCGGCCAGGTCCGGGGTGGGCAGGTGCTCGGTCAGCTCGATGACCACCCGCCGCAGCGTCGCGGGCTCGGCCAGCGCGGCCGCCACGGGGCCGCTGTCGAGCAGGTGGGGGCTGACGTTGACGGTGAGGAAGGTGTTCGGCGGCAGGTCCGGCAGCGCGGCCAGCGCCCGGCGGAGCGCGAGCGCCTCGAGCTGGGCGCCCAGCCCGGCCTCGGCCGCCGCGGCGAACCAGACGTCAGGAGAGGCGGTGCCGGGGAAGCGGGCCAGCGCCTCGTAGCCGGCGACGGTCGCGGTGGCGAGGTCGACGATCGGCTGGAACACGATGCTCAGGTCGTCGGCTCCGGCCAGCAGCGGGCGGCAGTCCTCGTGCTGGGGGCGCAGGGTCGAGGTCACCTCTCCCAGATCGGCGCCGCCGCGCCGCTCCTTGAGCGCCCTGACCAGCACGGCGCCGCCGTCGATCACCCGTTCCGCGCCGGTGACGTGCCAGCATGGTGCGCCGCGCACACGCGTCCGGGCCCGCCGGACGCCGCCGCGCACGGGGACCAGGGGGAGGCCGGCCGGCGTGTCCGAGCTGCGTCCGTCCCCCGATCCGCTGACCGATCCGCAGCGGGTCGACGCCGCCCGCCGGCTCGCCGCCGAGCTGACCGGCACCGCCCCGTTCGATCGGCTGACGAGGATCGCCACCCGGCTGGTGGGCGTCCCGTCGGCGCAGGTGGTGCTGCTCACCGACGTCGCGGTCGCCGTGGGCGGCGCCGGCCGGCCGATCGCGGTGGGCGACTCCACCCCGTTGACCGAGGTGCCCGGGGCGGTCGCCGTCCGCGCCGGCGCGGTGCTGGTCGTGCCCGACGCCGCCACCGACCCGCGCGTCGCCGACCTGCCCGCGGTCGCCGCCGGGACGCTCAGGGCCTGCCTCTCGGTGCCGCTGCAGCTGGCCTCCGGTCACCGGGTCGGCGCGCTCACCCTGCTCTCGCCCGCCCCGCGGGAGTGGACCGAGCGGGACGAGCTGGTCGCGCGGGAGGTCGCGGCGACCGTCGTCACCGAGCTGGAGCTGGTCGCCGCCTCGGCCGCCGCCCGCTCCTCGCTGACCCGGCTGGAGCTGGCGCTCGAGGCCGGCTCCGTCGGCATCTGGGAACGGGACCTCCGCACCGGCCGGGTGTTCTGGGACGAGCGCAACGCGGCGATCTTCGGCGTCCCCGGCCCGGAGGAGTTCGACTCCGACGAGGCCCTGCTGCCCAGGATCCACCCCGACGACCAGGCCACCGTCGCCGACGCGATGCGGGCCGCGGTCACCGGCAGCGGGGAGTTCACGGCCGAGATGCGCGTGCTCCGCGCGGACGGCGTGGAGCGGTGGACGGTGTCCCGGGGACGGGTGCTGCGCGATGCGCTGGGCGCGCCGCTGCGGCTGGTCGGCACCACGGTCGACGTCACCGACGCGCGGGAGGAGACGCAGCGCCGGCTGGCCGCCGTGCAGCGCGCGGCGGCGATCGCCGAGGTCGCCGTCGAGCTGGCCAACGTGGCCGGGATGACCGACCTCGCCGAGGTCGCGCTGCGTGGCTGCCGCGCCGTGCTGGGCGCCTCCGGCACCGCCCTGGCGGTCTTCGACCCGGCCAGCGGCGAGCTGCTGCTGCACCTCACCCGCGGGCTGGCCGACGCCGTGGAGTCCGGTGCGGACGTCGAGCTGCCGCCCGGTGGCGTTCCGCTCGCCCTCGACGACGAGCTGCCCACCCAGTACGTGGCCCGGCACGGCGAGCCGGTGCTGCTGGCCGACCGGGCGGCGGCGGTGGCCCGCTTCCCGAGGATGGCGGAGATCGGTGACCTGGTCGGGGTGGGCGCGGTGGCCGCCCTGCCGCTGCGGGTGGAGGGCCGGCCGCAGGGCAGCTTCGTGGCGGTCTGGCCGGGCGGCCGGGCGTTCAGCGGCGACGACGTGGCGATGCTGGAGGCGCTGACCGCGCAGATCGGGCTGACCGTCTCGCGGTTGCACGCCGACGCCCAGCGGGACGCCGCGCTGGCCGCGCTGACCGCGGCCAACACCCGGCTGCAGCTGCTGGCCGAGGTGGGGCGGGTGCTCGCCGGCACCCTCGACATCGACCAGCAGCTGGACCGGCTGGCCGAGCTGGTGGTGCCGGCCCTGGGCGACTGGTGCTGGGTGGTGGTCACCGACGAGCAGGGCCGGATGCGCCGGGTGGCCTCGGCCCACTCCGACCGCGGGCGCCGCGAGGAGCTGGAGCGCTACGTGCGGGCCATGGTCACCGAGATGAGCGACGACGCCGCGGCGCGCGTGGTCACCCGCACCGGCCGCCCCGTCGTGCTGTCCCAGCTGGACCAGGCCTACCTGGAGCGGGCGCTGCCGGACTCCGATGCCCGCGCGTTGCTCGCCGCGCTGGCCCCGCAGGCCGGTGTCGTCGTACCGCTGGTGGCCCGCGGGGAGACCCTCGGCGCCCTCGGCATCTACACCGGTGCGGAACGGGAGGTGCGGACCGAGGCGGAGCTGGACACCGCGGTGGAGGTCGGCCGACGGGCAGGCGCAGCCCTGCAGCAGGCCCGGCTGTTCGGTCAGCAGCGGCAGCTGGCCGAGACGCTGCAGCGGAGCATGCTCACCGCCCCGCCCGCGCCGGACCACTGCGAGATCGTCGTCCGGTACGTCCCGGCCGCCGCGGGGGCCGAGATCGGCGGTGACTGGTACGACGCGTTCGTGCAGCCCGACGGGGCGACCGTGCTGGTCATCGGCGACGTGGTCGGCCACGACAGCCGGGCGGCGGCCGCGATGGGGCAGCTGCGCGGGCTGCTGCGCGGCATCGGCCACCACACCGGCGGCACCCCCGCGGAGCTGCTCGGCGGGCTGGACCGGGCCGCCGCGGGGCTCGACCTGGACACCATGGCGACCGCGGTGGTCGCGCGCCTGGAGCAGGACGACCCGGAGCTGCAGCGGGGGCAGACCCGGGTGCGCTGGTCGTCGGCAGGGCACCCGCCGCCGGTGCTGATCGGGACCGACGGCTCGGTCACGCTGCTCGACGACCAGGACCCGGACCTGCTGCTGGGCGTCGACCCGGGCACCCCGCGCAGCGACCGGGTCGCCACGATCGGCCGGGGCGGCACGCTGCTGCTCTACACCGACGGACTGGTCGAGCGCCGCGACCGCGACCTGGACGCCGGTCTCGCGGAGCTGCGCCGGGTGCTCACCGACCTCACCGACCTGCCGCTGGACGGGCTCTGCGACCAGTTGCTGGCGCGGATGTACCTGCCCGACACGGAGGACGACGTGGCGCTGCTCGCCGTCCGGGTGCACCCCCAGGACCGGCCCCGCCCCCCCGAGGCGGGTCCGCAGCGGGTGCCGCCGGGGATCGAGCCGGCGCCGCCGGTCACCCCGCAGGCCGCCGGCGGCTGACGGTCAGCGCCGCCCCCGCCCCCGCCCCCGGCGTGGCCGGGGCAGCCGCCGGCCCAACCGGCTGCGCGCCCGTTGCGGCAGGTCGACGGCGACCGGCGCCTCCCAGCCGCGCCACACCGAGAGCACCCGCAGGGCGGCCACCAGGGTGATGACGATCGCGGCGACGGGCAGCGGCGGCAGGTCCAGCGGCCCGGCCAGGACGGTGAGCACGGCGGCCCCGATCAGCGCGGCGACGGCGTTGTACGGGCCGGGCCCGACGATGTCCGCCCGCTGCGCCAGCAGCACGTCGCGGATGAGGGTGCCGCCGACCGCGGTGAGCGTGCCGATGAAGACCACCGAGGCGTTGGGCAGCTCGGCCAGCTGGGCCTTCTGCGCGCCGATGACGGTGAAGAAGCCCAGCGTGAGGGCGTCCAGCACCACCAGCAGCCGGGTGAGCCGGGACAGCCAGCCGGAGAAGTAGAAGGTGACCGCGGCGGTGACCGCCACGGTGGGCAGGTAGGCCGGGTCGGTCAGCGCGACCGGCGGGCCGGAGGCGAGCAGGACGTCGCGGATCAGCCCGCCGCCGAGGCCGCCGCTGATCGCCAGCAGCAGCACACCGCTGACGGCGAACCCCTCCCGGGCGGCCAGCAGCCCACCGGTGAGCGCGCCGATGACGATCGCCGCGAGGTCGACCACCTGCGGGATGCGCAGCGTCTCGACCGTCGCCGCCAGGACCTCCACGGCCGCACATCATCCCGGTCGGGCGCGGTCCTCCGTGCGACCGCCGCCGGACCGCCCGCTCGTCCGGTTGATCATCGGCGAACGGCTGCTCCCGGCGGCGTGCCGGGCAGCCGTTCGCCGATGATCAACGTGTGGCCCTACTGGGCGGGGGCCAGCTCCAGGTCGGTGGCGGTCGCCGGTGCCTCCGGATCGGTGTCCTGCGACCGCAGCGCGGCGTCGTGGGCGGCCATCGTCTCCTGGCGCTCGGGCTCCTCGGCCAGGATCGCGCAGTTCAGCCACGCCTCGGGGATCGCGAAGGCGTCGACCAGGGTGCGCATGTGCGGGCGCAGCTCGGTGAGCAGCTCGTTGACCGCGCCGGTCAGCGCCTTGGCCCGCTGCGGGGTGATCCGGGAGTGCTCGAGGAACCAGCCCTTGTCCGCCTCGATGGTGGCGAGGGCGAACAGGTCGCAGACCCGGGACAGCAGCGCCCGCGCGGCCGGGTCCGCCGTCCGCTCGATGCCGGCGACGAAGGCCTCCAGCACCACCCGCTCCATGTGCGCCTCGGCGGCCTTGAGGGCGTGGTCCTGAACGTCGTTGAAGACGTCGAACTGCCGGCCGTCCCGGTGGGTGGCGGCGTTCTTGCGCAGCCGCTTGATCACGCCCTCCAGGACGTGCTTCTCCCGGTCCTCCAGCAGCTTCAGCTGCCAGCCGCGGTCGGTGAAGGGGACGTCGTCCTCCCGGCCGGGGACGGCGTCGACCAGCCGCTGGATCAGCGCGCGGGCCGCGGTGCGCTCCAGCACGGTCTCCCGCACCTGCTCGGCGACGAACGCCGCCTTGCCCCAGCCGTCCAGCGACCCGAAGGCGTCCCGGTAGCCGGTCAGCAGGCCCTTGGCGACCAGCTGCAGAAGCACGGTGTTGTCGCCCTCGAAGGTGGTGAAGACGTCGGTGTCGGCCTTGAGCCCGGGCAGCCGGTTCTCCTGCAGGTAGCCCGCGCCGCCGCAGGCCTCACGGCACAGCTGGATGGTGCGGGTGGCGTGCCAGGTCTGCAGCGCCTTGAGCCCGGCGGCCCGGGACTCCAGCTCGCGCTGGGCCCCCTCGTCGACGGACCCGGCGCCCAGCACGTCGTGCATCGTGCAGAGCAGCTCCTCCTGCGCGAAGGAGAAGGCGTAGGTGCGGGCCAGGGCGGGGAGCAGCTTGCGCTGGTGCACCAGGTAGTCGTTGACCACCACCTCGCGCTCCTCACCGGGGGCGGAGAACTGGCGGCGGACGTCGCCGTAGCGGACGGCGATCTCCAGGGCCACCTTGGTCGCCGACGACGCCGAGCCGCCGACGCTGACCCGCCCGCGCACCAGGGTGCCGAGCATGGTGAAGAAGCGCCGGGTCTCGTTCTCGATGCTCGAGGTGTAGGTGCCGTCGGGGGCGACCTGGCCGTAGCGGTCCAGCAGCATCTCGCGCGGGACGGTGACGTGGTCGAAGGTGAGCCGGCCGTTGTCCACGCCGAGCAGCCCGGCCTTGGGGCCGTCGTCGCCGATGGTCACCCCCGGCGCCGGGTTGCCGTCTGCGTCGCGGATCGGCACCAACCAGGCGTGCACCCCGTGCCGCTGCCCGCCGGTGACCAGCTGGGCGAAGACGACCGCCATCCGGCCGTCCTTCGCGGCGTTGCCGATGTAGTCCTTGCGGGCGGCCTCGTGCGGGGTGTGCAGGTCGAAGGTCTGCGTCGCCGGGTCGTACGTGCAGGTGGTGCGCAGCTGCTGGACGTCGGAGCCGTGGCCGGTCTCGGTCATCGCGAAGCAGCCGGGCAGGTCGAAGCTCATGATCGCCGGGAGGAACTCGTCGTGGTGGCGCTGGGTGCCCAGCGCCTGCACGGCCCCGCCGAACAGGCCCCACTGCACGCCGGCCTTGACCATCAGCGAGAGGTCGGCCTGGGCGAGCATCTCGATGGAGACCACCGAGCCACCGCTGTCGTCGGACCCGCCGTACTGCGTCGGGTAGCCGAGGGCGACCCGGCCGGTGGCCGCCAGGTCCGCGGCCAGCCGGGTCACCCGCTCGCGGGCCTCGGTCATCGTCTCGCCGTGCACCGTCGCGTAGCGGGTGGTGCCGAGCTGCTCGCGGGCGTCGCGGCGCACGTGCGCCCAGCGGCCGTCGAGGGCCTCGGTCAGCCGGGCGGGGTCGACCGGCGTCAGCGGCGTCGGTGTGCTGGTCATGCTTCCTCCATCGGACGGGCGGGGGGAGTGGTTGAGGGCGCGGGGGTGACCGTGGGGGTGACCACGCCGCGCAACCCGGTCCAGGCCAGGTCGGTCAGGTGGGCGGCGAGCTGGGCGCGTGGCATCGGCCGCTCGGCGCGCAGCCACCAGTCGGCGGCGGCGCGCACCAGCCCGATCACCCCGTGTCCCCAGGGCGCGGCGGCGGCGGTGTCCTGCCCGGCCCGGTCGAGCGCGGCGGCCACCAGCGCACCGACCTCGTCGCCGATCAGGTCGGAGAGGCTGCTGATCGGATCGGCGGCGACGGGCTGGTCGACCCGGGCCGAGCCGACGACGAAGCGGTACACCGCAGGGTCGGCCTCGATGAACGCCAGGTAGGTCTCCACGGCGGCCGACACCATCTGCCGGGGGTGCTCGCTGCCGCCGATCGCCTCCCGCAGCTTGCGGGTCAGCTGCTCGGCGACCAGGGCGCAGACGGCGACGCGCAGCTCGCTGCGGTCGGCGAAGTGCCGGTAGACGACGGTCTTGCTGGTGCCGGCCTCGGCGGCGATCTCGTCCATCCCGACACCGGGGCCGTGCCGGCCGACGGCGGCCAGCGTCGCCTCGACCAGCTGCGCGCGCCGCGCGCGCCGGTGGGCGTCCCAGCGGGAGTCGCGCCGGTCCCGCGGTGCCGGCGCCGTCTCGGTGTTCACGACACCGAAAGTACCTGATACCGTCGGTACCGAACACGGGCGCTCGCCCGTCTCCGCCAAAATGGCCATTTTGGCGAGGAACCCCCCTCGTCCTGGAGGTCCCCATGGCTGCGCAGACCCGGAAGGCCGCGATCGTCGGCGGCAACCGCATCCCGTTCGCCCGCGCCAACGGCGCCTACGCCCGCGCGAGCAACTCCGACATGCTCACCGCCACCCTCGACGGGCTGGTGGCCCGCTTCGGGCTGCAGGGCGAGCAGGTGGGCGAGGTGGTCGCCGGCGCCGTCCTCAAGCACTCCCGCGACTTCAACCTGACCCGCGAGGCGGTGCTCGGTTCGCGGCTGTCGGCCGCGACCCCCGCCTACGACGTGCAGCAGGCCTGCGGCACCGGCCTCGAGGCCGCGATCCTGGTCGCCAACAAGATCGCCCTCGGGCAGGTCGAGTCGGGCATCGCCGGCGGGGTCGACACCGCCTCCGACGCCCCGGTCGCGGTGAGCGAGGACCTGCGCCGCGTGCTGATGGAGCTCAACCGGGCGAAGACCGTGCAGCAGCGGCTCAAGGCGCTCGGCCGGCTGCGCCCGGGCCAGCTCGCGCCCGAGATCCCGCGCAACGCCGAGCCGCGCACCGGCCTGGCCATGGGCGACCACGCCGCGATCACCGCGCAGGAGTGGGAGATCGGCCGCGAGGAGCAGGACGAGCTCGCCGTCCGCTCGCACCGAGCGCTGGCCGCCGCCTGGGACGCCGGCTTCTTCGACGACCTGGTGACGCCGTACCTCGGGCTGGCGCGCGACAACAACCTGCGGCCGGACACCTCGGTGGAGAAGCTGGCGAAGCTGAAGCCGGTCTTCGGCCGCGGCGAGGACGCCACCATGACGGCGGGCAACTCCACGCCGCTGACCGACGGCGCCTCCGCGGTGCTGCTCGCCTCCGACGAGTGGGCCGCCGCGCACGACCTGCCGGTGCTCGCCCACCTGGTCGACGCGCAGACCGCCGCCGTCGACTACGTGCACGGGGGCGAGGGGTTGCTGATGGCCCCGGCCTACGCGGTGCCGGCGCTGCTGGCGCGCAACGGCCTCACCCTGCAGGACTTCGACTTCTACGAGGTGCACGAGGCGTTCGCCTCGACCGTGCTCGCCACCCTGAAGGCGTGGGAGAGCCCGGCGTTCTGCAAGGAGAAGCTGGGCCTGGACGCGCCGCTGGGCTCGATCGACCGGTCGAAGCTGAACGTGCACGGCTCGTCGCTGGCCGCCGGGCACCCGTTCGCCGCGACCGGCGGCCGGATCGTGGGAATGCTGGCGAAGATGCTGCACGAGGCCGGCCCGGGCAAGCGCGGGCTGATCTCCATCTGCGCGGCCGGCGGTCAGGGCGTCGTCGCCATCCTCGAGAGCTGACCCCGCCCCCCCTCTTCACTTTCCGCGCCGAAAGCGAGCCGCACATCCTCGCTTTCGGCGCGGAAAGCGAGCCAGGAAAGGACGACGACTTCACGTGAGCGACTGGTACCGCGACTTCGCCAACTCTGGCGTCGGCACGACGATCACCAAGCAGCTGGGCCTGCCCCGGCCGGCGCAGCTGCGCCGCTACGAGCCCGGGCAGCCGCTGCTCCCCGGCCCCGCGCTGGTGGGCTCCGCCGGCGCGGGCCGGCTGCGCGACCAGGTGATCGCGCTGCTGCGCGACGCCGGGGTCACCGTCGTCTCCCCGGTGGTGGCCGACGGCGACGACGACGGCGCGAAGCTGGGCGCCGTCGTGCTGGACGCCACCGGCCTGACCGGCCCGGGCGACCTCGCCGCCGCCCACGACCTGCTCGCCCCCGCGGTGAAGCGGCTGGGCGCCAGCGGGCGGGTGCTGGTGCTGGCCGACCCGCCGGCGACGGCGGAGAGCCCGGCGCAGGCCGCGGCCCGGCAGGCGCTGGAGGGGCTGGTCCGCTCGCTGGCCAAGGAGCTGCGCAACGGCGCCACCGCCAACCTGGTGCTCGTCCCGGCCGGCGCGGACGCCTCGCTGGGCAGCCCGCTGCGGTTCTTCCTCTCCGGCCGCGCGGCCTACGTCGACGGCCAGGTGCTCACCCTCTCCGCCGCCGACGTCCCGGCCGAGACCGACGCCGTGCGCCCGCTGGCCGGCGAGGTCGCCGTCGTCACCGGGGCCGCCCGCGGCATCGGCGCGGCGATCGCGAAGGTGCTGTCCCGTGACGGCGCGCACGTGGTGGTCGTCGACGTCCCGGCCGCCGGTGAGCAGCTGGCGCAGGTGGCCAACGAGATCGGCGGCACGGCGGTGGCCCTGGACATCACCGCCGACGACGCCGGCCCGCGCCTGGCGAAGCAGCTCATCGCCCGGCACGGCGGGGTGGACGTGGTCGTGCACAACGCCGGCATCACCCGGGACAAGCTGCTGGTGAACATGGACGCCGCCCGCTGGAACTCGGTGATGGCGGTGAACCTGCAGGCGCAGCTGGACATCACGCAGGCGCTGCTGGCCACCGAGGGCGCGCTCAAGCCCGGCGCCCGGGTGGTCAGCGTCAGCTCCCAGTCGGGGATCGCGGGCAACCGGGGGCAGACCAACTACGCGGCCAGCAAGGCCGGGATCATCGGGATGGTGCGCGCCTGGGCGCCGGAGTTCGCCGCCCGCGGCGCCACCATCAACGCCGTCGCGCCCGGCTTCATCGTCACCGAGATGACCGCGAAGATGCCGCTGGGCACCCGGGAGCTCGGGTCGCGGCTGAACTCGCTCCAGCAGGGCGGGCTGCCGGTCGACGTCGCGGAGACGATCGCCTTTCTCGCCCAGCCGGCCAGCGCCGGGGTCAACGGCCAGGTCGTGCGGGTCTGCGGCCAGTCGCTGCTGGGGGCGTGATGATCGTCCTGACCGACCCACCGAACATGGCGGCGCTGTTCGCGAAGGCAGCGGTCACCGCCCGCGGCCGCGGCGGCGACCTGCCCGACACCCACCTGGCCCGCACCGGGGTGGCGGTCGACCCGGCGCAGCTGGCCGACTACGCCGCGGTCTGCGGGTTCCCGCTGGCCGACGCGCTGCCGGTCACCTTCCCGCACGTGCTGACCTTCCCGCTGCAGGTCGCGCTGATGGCCGACCGCAGCTTCCCGCTGGCGCTGCCCGGGCTGGTGCACGTGCGCAACCGGATCACCGTGAACCGGCCGATCGGGGTCGACGAGCGGCTGGACCTGGAGGTCTGGGCCGACCGGTTCGCGGCGCACCGGAGCGGGGCGACGGTCGACCTGGTCGCGTCCGTGCGCAGCCGCGGCGACGAGGTGTGGCGCGGGCGGTCCACCTACCTGGCCCGCGGGGCGACGGCGCCGGACGGCGCCCCGGAGGCCGACGTCGAGGTGCCGGTGGGCGACGTCGAGCGGGTCGCCGCCCGCTGGCGGGTGCCCGACGACGCCGGACGCCGGTACGCGAAGGTCTCCGGCGACGTGAACCCCATCCACCTCTCCGGGCCGACGGCGAAGGCGTTCGGCTTCAAGCGGGCGATCGCGCACGGCATGTGGGTGAAGGCCCGGGCGCTCGCGGCGCTGTCGGGCCGGCTGCCCGACGCGGTCAGCGTGGACGTCGGCTTCCGCAAGCCGCTGTTCCTGCCGTCCACGGTCACCCTCGCCACGGCCCAGGTCGACGGTGGCTGGGACCTCGCGGTCCGCAACGAGAAGAGCGGCGTCGAGCACGTCGTCGGGGTGGTCCACCCGGCCTGAGCACCCCGGACGAGTGTGATCTGCCTTCCACCTACCGGGAGACGGCTACGAAGAGTGGGGTGACTTTCCGTTGTCCATGACGGACGGTTGCTCCAGACAGAGCTGTCGCTGAGGGCAGCCCCCCGGGGCTGCCGGTGAGAGGGAGAGATGAGCACGAACACACTGGCCCAGGACCACGCCGAGCAGGTCACCCTGCCCCAGGGCAAGCACTACATCGACGGTCAGTGGCACGACGGCACCGGCACCGAGCGCCGCGACGTCGTCGACCCGTCGACCGGTCGCGTCGTCACCACCGTCCCCGAGGGCACGGTCGAGGACGTCGACCTCGCCGTCGCCGCCGCCCGCCGGGCCTTCGACAGCGGCCCGTGGCGCACGATGAGCCCGCGTGAGCGGGGCGCGATCCTGCAGCGCGCCGCCCAGCTGATCCTGGAGAACGGCGAGGAGCTGGCCCGGCTGGAGAGCCTGGACACCGGCAAGCCGATCACCTTCGCCCGGCAGATCGACACCAACACCACCGCCGAGCACTTCTCCTACTTCGCCGGCCTGGCCGGCGCGATCGAGGGCGCGACCCGCGGCATCCGCGGCCCGGGCCTGGCCTACACCCGGCGCGAGCCGCTGGGTGTGGTCGCCGCGATCACCCCGTTCAACTTCCCGATGATCCTGTCGACGTCGAAGATCGCCCCCGCCCTGGCGGCCGGCAACACCGTCGTCCACAAGCCGGCCGAGGACACCCCGCTGACCGCGCTGCGGATCGCCGAGCTGCTCACCGAGGCCGGGCTGCCGGCCGGGGTGCTCAACGTGGTGACCGGGCACGGCGCCGTCGCCGGCGACCGGCTCAGCCGGCACCCGGACATCGACCGGATCGCCTTCACCGGCTCCACCAAGGTCGGCAGCATGATCGCCGCCACCGCGGCCGCCAACGTCACCCCGGTGACCATGGAGCTGGGTGGGAAGTCGGCCAACATCGTCTTCGACGACGCCGACCTCGACGAGGCGATCCAGGCCGCGGTCTCCGCGTTCGTCTTCAACACCGGCCAGTTCTGCATGGGCGGCACCCGGCTGCTGGTGCAGCGCGGCGTCTACGAGCAGGTGCTCGCCGGCGTCGTCGGCGGCGCCACCCACGTGCCGGTCGGCGACCCGCTGGACGAAGGCACGATCGTCGGCCCGATGGCCGGCGAGCGGCACCTGGAGAACGTCGAGCGGTACGTCGCGCTGGCCAACGGCGAGGGCGGCAGCGGCCGGGTCGTCGCCGGCGGGCAGCGGATCGAGAAGGACGGCGGCTTCTACATGGCGCCGACCGTCGTCGCCGACGTCGCCCAGGACTCCCGCCTGGTGCAGGAGGAGATCTTCGGCCCGGTGCTCACCGTGCAGGTGTTCGACACCGAGGAGGAGGCGGTCGCGCTGGCCAACGGCACGCCCTACGGGCTGGCCGCCGGGCTGCACACCAAGGACGTCGCCCGCGCCCACCGCGTCGCCGCGCAGCTGGAGGCCGGCCTGATCTGGGTGAACACCTACGGCATCCTCGACGTCGCGCTGCCCTTCGGCGGTTACAAGGCCTCGGGCTACGGCCGGGAGAACGGCCCCGAGGCGCTCGACGAGTACCTGCAGACCAAGTCGGTCTACGTGGCGCTCTGACCTCCGGCTCCACCGCAGCGGCCGCCGCCCCGGTCTCCCGGGCGGCGGCCGCTGCCGTGCGCGGCCTCAGGCCAGTGCGGCCAGCACGGCGTCCAGCAGCCGCTCGGGACCGAACCGGACGACGTCGTCGGCCACCAGGCCGGTCTCCGCGGCGGCCCGCTCGACCGCTGCCCGCGCCGCGGCGTCGTCCAGTCCGGCGGTGTTGAGCGCGACCGCGGCGACCCGGGCCGGGCGCACCCAGCCGGCGGCCTGCTCGTAGCCCCGGACGATGTCGGCGAGCGGCGGCAGCGCGGTGCGCGGGTAGTCGGCGATCGCCGAGCGCCCGGCCCGGTGGCAGAGCACCAGGGCGTCGGCCGACGAGCCGTGCAGCAGCCCGAGGGTCACCCCGGAGTAGGCCGGGTGGTAGATCGACCCCTGGCCCTCCAGCCACAGCAGGTCGCCCCGGCCGGCGCCCTCGCGCACCAGCCGGTCGGCGGCCCCGGCGACGTAGTCGGAGACCACCGAGTCGACCGCGGTGCCCCAGCCGGAGATCGCCACCCCGGTCTGCCCGGTGGCGACGAACACCGACGACAGCCCCCGGGCGCGGGCGGCGCGGTCCAGTTCCAGGACGACGCTCATCTTGCCGATGGCGCAGTCCGAGCCGACGGTGTGCACGACCCGGGCGGCGACCGGTTCGCCGCGGGGGACGTCCAGGTCGGCCGGGGCAGCCCGCAGGTCGCGGATCACGGCGCCGTGCTCGGCCGCCAGCCGGGCCAGCTCCGGATCGGTGCGGAGGTCGGTGTGCAGTCCGGCTTCCACGTCCAAACCCAGCCGCAGGGCGTCGGCGAGGACCCGGTGCCAGGCCGGGGTCAGCCGCCCGCCCAGCGGGGCGACGCCGAGGAGGACGGTCGTGGCGCCCAGGGCGGCGGCCGCCGCCACGTCGGGGACCACCGGCGCCGGCGAGGCGCAGAAGGGGACCACGTCCACGGCTCGTCGCCCGGCGTGCACCTCGTCGACGACGCACACCACCTCGCGCGGGCCGTACCGCAGCACGCCGTGCGCGGTCTTGGCGTAGGACTCCGCCAGCTGACCGGCGGTGAGGACGGCGAGCCGCTCGGTCATGCCGCCGCCGGGGTCAGGCCCAGCCCGGGGGCGTCGGGCAGCACCAGCCGTCCGTCGGCCAGCCCCAGCCCGGTGAACGGCTGGTCGGAGACGAGCAGGTGGCCGTCCAGGTCCGCCAGGTCGGCCAGCGGCCCGAGCTGGGCGGCCTGGGCGATCCCGAGCTGTGACTCGATCATGCAGCCCAGCATGACCCGCAGCCCCAGGGCCGCGGCGGCGTGCACCATCCGGTGCGCCTCGCGGATGCCACCGCACTTGGCCAGCTTCACCACGACGCCGTCCGCGTACCCGGCGGCGGGCGGCACGGACGCCAGGTCGGTGCAGCCCTCGTCGAGGAAGACCGGCAGCCGGTCGGGCAGCTCCCGGTACCGGGCGAAGGAGTCCAGGTCGGCCGCGGGGAAGGGCTGCTCGATCATCTCCACCCCGATTTCCCGCAGCCGGGGCAGCAGCTCGCGGACGCCGTCGAGCGTCCACCCCTCGTTGCCGTCCACGCGCAGCCGGGCGGGGGAGACCGCCCGGATCGCCTCCAGCCGTCCCAGGTCGTCCGGCCCACCCACCTTGACCTTGTAGACCTCGAACCCCGGTGCGCGGCGGACCCGGGCCACGGTCTCCTCGACGGTGGAGATGCCGATCGTGAAACTGGTCGCCGGCTGCCTGCCGTCCAGCCCGAGCAGCCGCCAGACCGGGAGCCCGTACCGCCGCCCCACCCAGTCGTGCGCGGCGCCGTCCAGCGCCATCTTCGCGCCCTGCGGCCCGGACCACTCCCGCAGTCGGCCGGCGATGCCCTCCAGGTCGCGGAGGTCGGTGCCGAGCACCTCCGCGCCGTCCGCCTCCACCGCCGCGGCCATCCCGGCCACCGACTCACCCGCGTAGCCCACCGGCGCGCCCTCGCCGTGCGCGGTCACGCCGTCGGCCTCGATGCGGACGACGAGCACCTCCTCGGTGTCCACCGACGAGCGGGCGATGGTGAACGTGTCGCGCAGGCGCAGCGTCTGCGGCCGGCAGCTCACGGCCACGGTGTCGTGGGCCATCGGGCTCCCTCCAGCCGGCCGGGGTGAGCCCTCACCCTGGCCGGGGCGGGCCGCAGTTGGCAAACGCGCCATCGGGTGCGGACGTGGCCTGCCCGGGGCATGATCACGAAGCGGCAACGATCACCCATCCCGCCCTGCAACCACCCGGGGGCGGGGTGAGGGTCGAGAGTGCATCTCTGTCGTCGACCCCGGAGGCAAGCCCGTGCGCGCCCCACGACTCCTGTTCCTCGCCACCGCCGGCGCGCTCGCGCTGAGCGCCTGCTCCGGCGGGGAGAGCGTCGACACCGGCAACGGCGGCGGCGGTGACAGCGGCGGCGACGTGCTCGTCGCCGCGGTGAGCGCCCAGCCCGACCAGTTCGACCCGCACGTGACCAGCGCCTACCCGAGCTTCCAGGTGCTGGAGAACGTCTACGACACCCTCGTGGTCCCCAACCCCGAGGACCTCACGATGGAGCCCAGCCTCGCCACCGAGTGGGAGACCAGTGACGACGGCCTGACCTGGACGTTCACCCTGCGCGACGGCGTCACCTTCCACGACGGCAGCGAGTTCGACTCCGCCGACGTCGTCTACTCCTACAACCGGATCATCGACGAGGAGCTGAACAACGCCTACCGGTTCGCCAACGTCGAGTCGGTGACCGCCGACGGCGCGGACACGGTCGTGATCGAGGTCAGCCAGCCGACGCCGAACCTGCCGGCGCTGATCGGGGGCTTCAAGGGGATGGCGATCCTCCCGGAGGGCGCCGCCGAGGAGTACGACCTGACCACCGAGGCGGTGGGCACCGGGCCGTTCACGCTGGAGAGCTCCGACGCCAGCAGCACCCAGCTGGCCGCCTACGAGGACTACTGGGGCGGCGCGCCGAGCATCGGGGGCGTCGAGTTCCGCTACATCACCGAGCCCGCCGCGGCGCTGACCGCGCTGCAGAACGGCGAGGTGCAGTGGACCGACAACGTCCCGCCGCAGCAGATCGAGTCGCTGCAGGGCAACGACCAGGTCGAGCTGGCCACCACCCCCAGCGTCGACTACTGGTACATGTCGATGAACTACGCCCGGGAGCCGTTCGGCAACCCGGCGGTGCGCCAGGCGATCGCCACCGCCGTCGACCGCGACGCGGTCACCGAGGCGGCCCGGTTCGGGGCCGCCCAGCCGAACCAGACGGCGATCCCCGAGGACAGCTTCTTCCACTCCGACTACGCGCCCTACGACGCCGACCCGGCGGCCGCCCAGCAGCTGCTCGAGGAGGCCGGCGTGCAGACGCCGATCACGATGGGGCTGATGGTCACGGACGAGTTCCCGGAGACGGTGACCGCCGCCCAGGTGATCGCCAGCCAGCTGCAGCCGATCGGCATCGAGGTCGACGTGCAGACCGTCGACTTCGCCACCTGGCTGGACCGCCAGTCGCAGGGGGACTTCGACGCCTTCATGCTCGGCTGGCTGGGCAACATCGACCCGTTCGACTACTACCACGCCCAGCACATCACCGACGGCTCCAGCAACTACCAGGGGTACAGCAACCCGGAGGTCGACCGGCTGCTGACCGAGGCGGCCAGCGAGACCGACCAGGACGCCCGCAAGGACCTCTACGACCAGGCGGCGCAGCTGATCGTCGACGACGCGTCCTACGTGTACCTCTACAACCCCGACGTCGTGCAGGCGTGGGCGCCGGGGCTGTCCGGCTACACGATCCGCCCGGACAAGGCGATCAACTTCGAGGAAGTGCAGCTGCCCTGACCGGATACCTGCTCCGGCGCACCGGGCAGTCGCTGGTCGTGCTGGCCGGGGTGAGCATCATCGTGTTCGCCCTGGTCCACCTCGTCCCCGGCGACCCGGTGCGCCTGGCGCTGGGCACCCGGTTCTCCCAGGAGAGCTACGACGCGCTGCAGGCGCGGTCCGGCCTGGACCAGCCGCTGGTGCAGCAGTACTTCAGCTGGGCGGGCCGGGCGCTCACCGGCGACCTCGGGGTCAGCTTCCGCAGCGGTGAGCCGGTGACGGCGCAGATCCTCGAGCGGCTGCCGGCGACGCTGACCCTGGCGTTCGCCGCGATCGTCGTCGCCCTGCTGATCGCCGTCCCGCTGGGCACCATCTCCGCGCTGCGCCCCCGGTCGCTGGTCGACCGGGGGGCCACGGTGCTCAGCCAGATCGGCATCTCGGTGCCCGACTTCTGGATGGGCATCGTGCTGATCCTGGTCTTCGCCGGGACGCTGGGCTGGCTGCCCTCGGGCGGCTACGTGCCGCTGACCGAGGACCCCTGGGGCTGGTTCCAGCGGCTGATCATGCCCGCGGTCGTCACCGGGGTGGTCTCCGGCTCGGTGATCACCAGGTTCGTGCGCTCCAGCGTGCTGGAGGCCCTGGGGCAGGACCACGTGCGGACGGCGCAGGCCAAGGGGCTGCCGGCCCGGCAGGTGCTCAGCTGGCACGTGCTGCGCAACGCGCTGCTGCCGCTGGTCACCGTCACCGGGGTGCAGCTGGCCTACCTGCTGTCCGGGGTGGTCGTGGTGGAGATCGTCTTCTCCTGGCCGGGACTGGGGCAGCTGGCCCTGCAGGCGGTGCAGGCCCGCGACTACCCGGTGCTGCAGGGCGCCGTGCTGCTGTTCGCGCTGGTGTTCCTGCTGGTCAACCTGGTGGTCGACCTGCTGTACAGCCGGCTGGACCCGAGGATCGCGCGCCGATGACCACCCCTGCCGACCCGGGCCCGAGCCCGGCCGCCGAGCCGCCCGACGGCGGGCCCTACGGCTCGGCCGCCGTCGGGACGCCGACCGCCGGGACGAGGACCGACCAGCCGACGGACCAGCCGACCGCACCGCTGCGGCCGGCGCGACCGCGCTGGCGGGAGACGCTCGGCCTGCTGCTGCGCAACCCGACCGCGGCGATCGCGGCGGCGTGGATCCTGCTGATGATCGTCGTCGCCCTCTTCGACGACCAGCTGGCCCCGCAGGGCGCCAACGAGATCTCCGTGGCCGACCGGCTGCAGTCGCCGAGCGCGGAGCACCCGTTCGGCACCGACGACCTGGGCCGCGACGTCCTCTCCCGGGTGATCCTGGGGGCGGCGGTCTCGCTGCGGGTGGGGCTGGTCGCGGTCAGCATCTCGCTGGTCGTCGGCACCCTCATCGGGCTGCTCGCCGGTTTCTACGGCAAGTGGGTCGACGACGCCCTGATGCGGTTCATGGACATGCTCTTCGCCTTCCCGGCGGTGCTGCTGGCGATCTCGATCGTCGCGATCCTCGGGCCGGGCCTGACGAACACGACCATCGCCATCGGCATCGTCTACATCCCGATCTTCGCGCGGGTCACCCGCTCCAGCGTGCTCAGCGTGCGGGAGGAGGTCTACGTCCGGGCGTCCCGGTCGGTGGGTTCCTCGGACGTGCGGCTGCTGTTCCGGCACGTGCTGCCCAACGCCGCTCCGCCGATCATCGTGCAGACCTCGGTCAGCCTGGCGTTCGCGGTGCTGTCGGAGGCGGCGCTGTCCTTCCTCGGGCTGGGCACCCAGCCGCCCGACCCGTCGTGGGGGCTGATGCTGTCGGAGGGCCGCGGCTACATCGAGCTCGCCTGGTGGATCGCGGTCTTCCCGGGGCTGGCCATCTTCCTGCTGGTGCTGTCGTTCAACCTGCTCGGCGACGGGCTGCGCGACGTGCTGGACCCGCGGCAGCGGACGGCGATGAGCGGAGGCCGCCAGTGAGTGCGGGTGCAGTGAGCGGGGCCCCGGTGCTGGAGGTCGAGGACCTGCGGGTGCGGCTGCGCACCCCGCGCGGGCCGGCCGACGTGGTCAACGGGCTCAGCTACACCGTCGGCCGCGGCGAGACCGTCGCCGTGGTGGGGGAGTCCGGCAGCGGCAAGAGCGTCTCGGTGCTCGCGCTGATGGGGCTGCTGCCCGACGGGGTCGCCACCGTCAGCGGGGCGGCCCGGCTGGACGGCGAGGACCTGCTGACCATGCCCCCGGACCGGCTGCGCCAGGTGCGCGGGCCGGGGATCGGGATGGTCTTCCAGGACCCGATGACCTCGCTGAACCCGGTGCTCACCGTCGGGCGCCAGCTCGTCGAGGGCATCCGCGCGCACGACGACGTCGGGAAGGCCGCCGCCCGCACGCGCGCGGCCGAGCTGCTGGCGGAGGTGGGGCTGCCCGACCCGGCGAAGGCGCTGGACCGCTACCCGCACGAGCTCTCCGGCGGCATGCGGCAGCGGGTGATGATCGCGATCGCGCTGAGCAGCTCCCCGGCGCTGCTGATCGCCGACGAGGCCACCACCGCCCTCGACGTCACGGTGCAGGCGCAGATCATCGAGCTGATCGAGCGGCTCCAGCGCGAGCACGGCACCGGCGTCGTCTGGATCACCCACGACCTGGGCGTGGTCGCCGGCATCGCCGACCGGGTGCTGGTCATGTACGGCGGGCGGTGCGTGGAGGACGGCACGGTCGACGACGTGCTCGAGCACCCGGCGCACCCCTACACCCGGGGCCTGCTGGGTGCGCTGCCCGACCTGGCGGAGCCGCGCGCCGACGGCTCGGTGCCCGACCTGGCCACGGTGCCCGGCACCCCGCCGGCGCCCACCGACCTGCCGGCCGGCTGCGTGTTCTGGCCGCGCTGCCCGGTGCGCGCAGACCCGCGGTGCGAGACCGAGCAGCCGCCCCTCGCCGTCCTCCCCGTTCGCCAGAATGGCCATTCTGGCGGGACCGGGGCCCGCCAACATGGCCATTCTGGCGGGGAGCTGCCGCACCGGGCGGCCACCTGGTGCACCGAGGACGCCGGAGCGGCCTCCGGTGCGACCGCCGCGGGCGTCACGGGAGCGGGCCGATGAGCGACGACGACGTGCTGGTCTCCGCCCGCGGCCTGGAGGTGCACTTCCCGATCCGCTCCGGCGTGCTGCGCCGGACCACCGGCGCGGTTCGCGCCGTCGACGGCGTCGACCTGGAGATCCGCCGCGGGGAGACGCTGGGCCTGGTGGGCGAGTCCGGCTGCGGGAAGTCGACGCTGGGCAACGCGCTGCTGCGGTTGGTCGAGCCGACCGGGGGCACGGTCACCTTCGACGGCACCGACGTCACCTCGCTGAGCGCCCGGGACCTGCGCCGGATGCGGCGGCGGGCCGGGATGGTGTTCCAGGACCCGTTCGCCTCGCTCGACCCGCGGCGCACCGTGGCGCAGACGGTCGCCGAGCCGCTGGAGGTGCACGGCCTGCACCCCGGACGCCGGGAGCGCGCGGCCCGGGTGGGGGAGCTGCTGGAGCTGGTCGGGCTGGACCCGGCGGTGGCCGGGCGGTACCCGCACGAGTTCTCCGGCGGTCAGCGGCAGCGGGTCGGCATCGCCCGGGCCCTGGCCGGGGAGCCGGACTTCCTGGTCTGCGACGAGGCGATCGCCTCCCTCGACGTGAGCGTGCAGGCCCAGGTGCTCAACCTGCTGCGTGGGCTGCAGCGGCGGCTGGGGCTGACGCTGCTGTTCATCTCCCACGACCTGTCGGCCGTGCGGCACGTCTCGGACCGGATCGCGGTCATGTACCTGGGCCGGATCGTGGAGGTCGGGCCGGCCGCGGCGGTGGGCAGCGAGCCGCAGATGCCCTACACGCAGGCGTTGCTGTCCGCCGTCCCCGTGCCGCACCCGTCGGTGGAGCGCAGCCGGGAGCGGATCGTGCTCCGCGGCGACGTCCCGTCGCCGGCGGCGGTGCCCAGCGGCTGCCGGTTCCGCACCCGCTGCCCGTACGTCTTCGAGCCCTGCGACGACGTCGACCCGGCGCTGCAGCCGGCCGGCGTGCCCGGCCAGCTCGCCGCCTGCCACCTGCACGGCGTGGCCGGGACACCGGTGGCCGAGGAGGCCGGCGCGGCGCCGGCCTGAGGCTCACATGCGCCGGCGGGCCCGGAGCCCCAGCGGCCGGCCGTCGGGGTCGATGACGACGCGGTAGACCGGTGCGGCGAGCAGCCGCTCCCACCACGGCGGATCGGCGACGACGTGCGGGCGGAGCCGGCCGGGGGGACGGGGCCCGCGCCGTCCACCCGCGTGCCAGGCGTCCAGGGCGGCCGCGCCGCGCCGCAGGACCGCGGCGGCCTCGTCCGGGTCGACCAGGTCGCCGTCGTCGCCGTCGGCCCGCTCCAGGTGCTCGCGCATCAGCCGCAGCCGCAGGTCCCGGGCGAAGCGGCGCGCGCCGTCGCCGCGCCCACCCGGGTCGGTCGGCTCGCGGGGGTCGCGCTCGGCGTCGACGACGGCGGCCGTGAGCTCCGAGTCGTGCGTCCAGGAGCGGCGGTTGAAGTTGTCGCTGCCCACGGTCGCCCACACGTCGTCGACGACGCAGACCTTGGCGTGCACGTAGACCGGGACCCCGTGGCGGTTCTCCACGTCGACCACCTGCACCCGGTCGCCGCCGGCTGCCCGCACCATCTCCAGCGCCCGTCGGTGCCCGTAGGTGATCGGCAGGACGCTGAGCGGGCTGTCCTTGTCGGGGTGGCGCGGCACGACGACCACGAGCTGCAGCCGGGGCTTGGCGCGGAGCGCGGCGGCGAACACCCGCGCGACGTCGGTGGACCACAGGTACTGGTCCTCCACGTAGACCAGGCGCTCGGCCCGGGCCAGCACCTTCGCGTAACCGCGGGCCGCGCTGCGCTCGCCGTCCGGGGCGAACGGGTACCCGGGGCGGCGGTCGGGGTAGGTGCGCAGCAGCTGCACCGCGCACGAGCCCTCGGCCGGCGGTGCCGGCCGGGCCTCCGGCAGGGACGAGGGCTCGCGGTCCTGGCCGCGGAGCAGGTCGGGCAGCACGTGCCACGGCATCCGGGACAGCTCGGCGGGGTCCTGCCAGCGCTCCCGGAACACCGCCTCGACCTCCCGGACGACGGGTCCGCGGAGCTCGACCTGGACGTCGTGCCAGGCCGGGGTGTCGCCGTAGGCCGCGGCGAACGGCCGGGTCTGCGGGTCGCCGTCGTGCGCGGAGCCGTCCCGGCGGCTGTGCGCCACGTCGATCCCGCCGACGAACGCGACGTCGTCGGCCGGGCGGTCGCGGTGCCGGACCACGACGAACTTCTGGTGGTGGCTGCCGAGCGGCCGGACCCGCTGGTCCAGCAGCACCTCCCCGCCGGTCTCGTTGACGTCCCGGGACAGGTCGCGGTTCTGCTCGGCGGAGAACTCCAGGGTGTCCAGGTGCGACCGCCAGATCAGCCCCTTCACCACGGCGCCGCGGCGGACCGCGTCCGACAGGGCCTTCCCCACCGTCGGGCCGTCGTCGGTGAGCAGCTCGTCGGTGTCCCCGCGCCAGCCGGTCAGGTACACGTGGTCGCCGCGGCCGGCGCCCGCCAGCGCCTCGGCGAGGGCAGCGAGGTAGGTGCGGCCGTCGACCAGCGGCCGCACGACGTTTCCCTCCGTCCACGGCTGCAGGCGGGTCGAGTCGTTGCCCCGCTCGGCGGCGGTGAGAAACCAGTCCGCCAGCCCGGCCGGGGCCGCGGGTGGCAGGTCCAGCGCGGCGTCCGGGCCGGCGGCCAGCGCCGAGCCGTCGGGTGCGCGGACGACGGGGACACCGGCGAGGTCGGCGCCCGGCTCGTCGCTGCGTCCCGGGGAGACCTGTCGCACTGCGGTGGCCTCGACCCGATCGGGGTGCCGGCGGGCGGAGTCCCCGTGGATCTCCGGGTCGCGCCAGCCCCGCCGTCGGGCGATCCGGGCCAGTTGGTCACGCAGACCGTTCTCCAGCCGGTAGGCCAGGCCGATCAGCCGGCTGGGCGCCTCGTCGCTGGGACCGCCGGGGTCGGGCGCGGCGTCCTCACGGCGGGTCTGGCCGGACATCCAAGCGGCTCCGCAGGTGGTCGGTGGACCCCGGGGCGTCCGGCGCAGGCCTGCGCGGATCGGGGCGGGCGAGCTCCAGTCCTACCGTGGAACCCGGCGGTCCGCTCGGGCGTGGCGCGGGGCGGTGCCGCCGGCCAGGGGTGAGGACGCCGGGCCGTGGGCATGGAGGCGATGGGCCGTCGGAGCCCCAGGAGGAGGGAACACCGTGACGTCGCGCTGCTGCCGTGCGCTGAGCCACGACGTGCCAGGGAGCGGCAGCCGGTGATCGAGTGGTTGCTGCTCCTCGCGGCGGTCCTGCTGGTGGCCGCGAACGCGCTCTTCGTCGCCGCCGAGTTCTCGCTCATCGCAGCCGACCGGGCCACCCTGGAACAGGAGGCGGCGGCCGGCGACGGCCGGGCGGCCGGCGTGGTGAAGGCGATGCAGTCGCTGTCCACCCAGCTCTCCGGCGCCCAGCTGGGGATCACCGTGACCAGCCTGGTCGTCGGGTTCATCGCCGAGCCGTCCCTGGCCACCCTGCTGCGCGGCCCGCTGGGCCTGACCGGGCTCGCCGACGGGGCGGTGACCGCGATCTCGGTCGGGGTGGCGCTCGCGGTCGCGACCGGTGTGCAGATGGTCTTCGGCGAGCTGGTCCCGAAGAACTGGGCGATCGCGGAGCCGACCCGGGTCGGGAAGTTCGTGGCCGCGCCCCAGCGCGCGTTCACCGCGGCCGCCCGCCCGCTGATCTCCTTCCTCAACGGGTCGGCCAACCGCCTGCTGCGCTCGATGGGCATCACCCCGACCGAGGAGCTCGCCTCGGCCCGGGCACCGCAGGAGCTGGCGTCGCTGGTCAGCCGGTCGAGCCAGGCCGGCACGCTGGACGCGGGCACGGCCGAGCTCATCGCCCGGTCCATCCAGTTCGGTGACCGGACGGCGGCCGACGCGATGACGCCGCGGCCGCGGGTCCGCTTCCTCCGCGCCGACCAGCCGGTCGCCGACCTGCTCGCGCTGGCCGCGGAGTCCGGCCACGCCCGGTTCCCGGTCGAGGGGGAGAACGTCGACGACGTCGTCGGGGTGGTGCACTTCAAGCACGCCATGGGGGTGCCGCCGGCGCAGCGGGCCACCCGCACGGTCGGCGAGGTGATGGTGCCGGTCCGGGCCGTGCCGGAGACGGTGGAGCTCGACCCGCTGCTGGAGACCCTGCGGGAGCCCGGTCTGCAGCTGGCTGTGGTGGTCGACGAGTACGGCGGCACCGCGGGCATCGTGACCCTGGAGGACCTCATCGAGGAGATCGTCGGTGAGATCGACGACGAGCAGGACGCGCCCGTGCACCGGCAGCGCCAGGCCCCGGACGGGTCGTGGGTGCTCTCCGGGCTGCTCCGGCCCGATGAGGCCGGCGACGCGGCCGGGCTGGAGCTGCCCGAGGGCGAGGGGTCGGAGACTCTCGGTGGGCTGCTGACCGAGCGGCTGGGGAAGCTGCCGGAGGTCGGCGACCGCGTCGTCCTTCCGGCCCGGGACGTCACCCGCCCCGACGCCGACGGCGTCCCAGTGCCGACCGAGGTGGAGGTGACGGTGACCCGGTTGGACGGCCACCGCGTCGACCGGGTCCGGCTGCGGCGCACCGGGGGCGCGACCGCGGCCTCGGCGCAGCAGACCGCAGAGGGAGTCGACCGATGAGCGACACCGTGGCCGTCCTGGTGGCGGTGGCGCTGCTCGCCGGCAACGCGTTCTTCGTCGGGGCGGAGTTCGCGCTGGTCTCCGCGCGGCGGACCCAGATCGAGCCGCGCGCGGCCGAGGGGGTGCGCGGCGCCCGGACGACGCTGAAGGCGATCGAGCACGTCTCGCTGATGATGGCCGGCGCGCAGCTGGGCATCACGGTCTGCTCGCTGGGCCTGGGCGCCGTGGGCGAGCCCGCCGTCGCCCACCTGCTGGAGGGGCCGTTCGCCGCGGCCGGCGTGCCCGAGTCGCTGGTGCACCCGATCGCGTTCGCCATCGCGCTGGCCGTGGTCGTCTTCCTGCACATGGTGCTGGGCGAGATGGTGCCCAAGAACATCGCGCTCGCCGGGCCGGAGCGGGCGGCGCTGCTGCTCGGCCCGCTGCTCTACTGGGTCGTCCGCGCGCTGCACCCGCTGATCTGGCTGCTCAACCAGGTGGCCAACCTCGTGCTCCGGCTGCTGAAGGTGACCCCGCAGGACGAGGTCAGCTCCACCTTCACCCGGGACCAGGTGACCGGTCTGATCGGGGAGTCGCACCGGGAGGGGCTGCTCGACGAGCGCGAGCACCAGCTGCTGACCGGCGCCCTTCGCTTCGACGAGCAGCGCACCACCGACGTCGCCATCCCGACGGCGGACCTGGTCACCGTGCCCCGGGGGGTCACCGTCGCGGAGCTCGAGAGGATCTGCGCGACCACCGGCTACTCCCGCTTCCCCGTGGTCGGCGAGGACGGGGAGCTGGTCGGCTACGTGCACCTCAAGGACTTCCTCGCCACCTCGGCCGCTGAGCGCGACGCCCCGGTCGACCCGGCGCGCGTCCGGCGGCTGGCGATCGCCACGACCGGCCAGGGGCTGCGGGAGGTGCTGGCGACGATGCAGCGCGAGGGGGCGCACCTGGCGGTGGTCCGCGACGGCGCGGGCCGGACGGCCGGAGTCGTCGCGCTGGAGGACGTGCTCGAGGAGCTGGTCGGCGAGGTGCGCGACGCCGCGCAGACCGTGGACGCCGGCCGCCGGTAGGAGATCGGACCGCCTCCTCCGCTCACCTGGGTGGGCGGAGGAGGCGGGGGGGCGTCAGCCCCGGCCGGAGCGGGTCGGCCGGCGGCCCTGCCGGGAGCCCGAGCGGGAGCCGGGACGGCGGCCGTCCCGACCGCCGTCGCGGGGGCGCCCGCCGTCGCGCCCGCGGCCGGCGGGCCGGGAGCTGCACGGCCGACAGGTGCTGAACCACGGGGCGATCGCCGTGCCGCACTCCGCGCACTTGCCCGAGCGGCCGATGGAGATGGCGTCGGGCAGCAGCTCGCTGATGCTCTCCGCGCACTCCTCCTCGACCCAGGCGGCGTCCTCGCTGCTGAGCCCGGCGACGCCGGGGAACTGGCGGAGCAGCGTCTGCGCGTCGCGCGCGGCGGCAGCGGCCTGCTCGTAGTCCTCCACCGACCCGCCGCGCGGCACGTCGGGCAGCACCGTCTCGGCGGCCACCGGCAGGCCGACGGCCTGCCGCAGCGCGGCGCGGGCCAGGGTGAGCCAGCGGATCCGCCGCGGCGGGTTGTAGTCGATGGCCAGGTTGACCAGCCGCCAGACCGTCTCCAGGTCGCCGGCGGCACCCAGCGGGCCGCGCAGCAGCGGCAGCAGGGCGTGCACCCGCAGGATCAACGGGGTGACGTCGTCGGCGGTCATGCCGGTGTCGCGGGTGGCGCGGCGGGCCCAGGCCATCCAGCGGGTGAGCGCCTCGGGCAGGTCGACGGCCTCGAAGGCGCCGAGGTCGGCCAGCTCCGGCCGCAGCCGGGGCGCCCGCTTGGGCAGGTCGCTCATCTCGTCGCCGCGGGCCACGGCGGCGCCCTTCGCGACCAGCGCCGGCACCGGCTTGAGCCCGGCGGCCCCGGCGAGGACGCCGACGCTGCCGTGCCCGGTGAGCCCGTACCGGCCGGCGCGACCGGCGATCTGCGCGGCCTCCCAGCTGCGCAGCGGGCGCACCTCGACGCCGTCGAACTTGCTGGTCTCGGCGAACAGCACCGTCGTCGCCGGCACGTTGATGCCGTGGCCGATGACGTCGGTGGTCACCAGCACGTCGAACTCGCCGTCGGTGAACTTCTCGATCACCTCGCGGCGGGTGGCCGGGGGCAGCGCGCCGTAGAGGACGCCGACCATGCCCGGCCGGTGCTGGTCGAGCTCGGCGGCGACGGCGTAGACCGTCTTCCGGGAGAAGGCGACCACCAGCGTCTGCGGGCGCACGGTGGCGGGCTTGACCGGGGCGTGCAGCACGTCGAGCCGGGACAGCCGCTTGTGGTTGACGACCTCGATCGAGGCGGCGTCGGCGACCAGCGGCTTGAGCAGCAGGTAGGCCTCGGCGGCGGAGATCAGGTGCATCTCGCGGAACTCGCCGGTCAGCAGCAACCGGGCCCAGTGGTGGCCGCGGTCGGGGTCGGCGACCCAGTGCGACTCGTCGAGCACCAGCAGCTCGCCGCGCATCGGGGCCTTCTCCACGGTGCAGCAGACGATCGGCGCGAAGGGGTCGATCTCCTCCTCGCCGGTGGAGAGCCCGACGGTGCCCGCAGGCAGCTGGGCGGAGAGCTTGGCGTAGGCCTCGTGCGCGAGCTGGCGCAGCGGGGCGGCGTAGACGCCGGAGCCGGTGGCGGCCAGCGCCTGCAGCGACTCGTAGGTCTTGCCGGAGTTGGTGGGGCCCAGGTGGAACACGACCGACTCGGGCCGCACCGTGCGGGTGGGCAGCTCGGGGGCGGCGCCCTCGACCCAGATCTGCTGGGCGGTCTTCTCGTCGCGGGCGGCCTTGCGGTCGGCCTCGCGGGCGGCGGCCTCGCGGCCGGAGGTGCGCTCACGACGGCGGGCAGGGGACTGCTCGCGGCGGGCGGGGGACTGCTCTGGGGCGGTCACAGACAGGGGGAGTCCTTCGATGGGGGACAGAGCCGGGGAGGTCGCCGCGCTGTCGCGGACCTGCTCGGTACAACAACGCGCGCCTCCGACACATGCCCGGCACTGGGCCGGGCCCTCCCTCCCCGGCCCGAGCGCCCGCCGTGGGGGGCGGGACGGCTGGGTCGGGACGGTGGCGGGCACCGTGTACCCGGCCGGGTCGAGGTGGAGGCGATCACCGACATCCTAGGCGGTGATCGTGGGCGCTGTGGGGTCACCGGGGCGCTGAGCACCCGATCGGCGGTGCCCCGGCGAGGGGTCGTGGCGGTCGCGGCGGGCGAGGACCGGCTCGCTCGCCCGGCGTCGGTCGGCCGTGGCACCGGGGACGCTAGCCTCGGGTGCGCCAGGAGGGCTCGCCTAGTGGCCGATGGCGGCGGTCTTGAAAACCGCTAGGAGTTCACGCTCCTCGTGGGTTCGAATCCCACGCCCTCCGCTGTGTGATGTCGCAGAACATCCCGGACGCCCGGTCCCGCGGATCGTAAGTTCGGGCGTCTGTCATTCGCGGGTGGGTCTGGGTGGTCGGCCGGTGGGCTGGTAGTCGCGGGTGGGGTCGATGGTGAGCTCGCGGAGGAGTTCGCCGGTGGCGGCGTCGATGACGCGCACGTGCAGGTCCTGGACGAGTAGCAGGACGTGGGTTCGTGCGATGCCGATGTGGTGGAGGCGGCCGGCCAGGCGCAGGGTGACGCAGCCGGTCTGGTCGACGCGGTCGGTGCGGAGGCGGTCGTGCGTGTCGCGGTCGCGGTTGGCGCCGGGGCCTGCCTTGGGTCGGGCGGTGTAGGCGGTCGCGGGGGTGGCTCGGTGTGGCAGTGAGCGGTGCGGGCGGTGCTGGTTGTAGGCGTCGACGAAGGTGTCGATGAGAGCCTGCAGTTCGGCGAGTGTGGCCGGCTGGTCGGGTTGGGCGCGCAGCCATTTCTTCAGCGTCTGCTGGAAGCGTTGGGACTCCATCGCGGCGTTGTCCCCGCAGGCGCCTACGCACCCATCGAGCCGGTAAGGCTGTTCTTCTTCAGCGTGGTCACGAAGGCGTCGGAGCGGAATTGGCTGCCACGTCGGAGTGCACGATCGCGCGGGCCGCTACGCCTAGAGCTCGGTCACACGGATGAACCCTGCCCGCTGCCACCACCCGAGCGGGTGGCGTGCCTTGCCGTGCACCGGTTCGCGCGGTGAGGTTCGCCGGGTGGAACGCTGGCCTGCGCGTCCGCACGACCATGGCGGCCGCCCGCAGCTGACGAGCCCCGAGGACACATCACGAGGGAGAACGAATGCTCAGCATGCCCGCCCGGGCCGTCCGCGGCGCGGGGCTCGCGCTGGCCGCCGCACTAGCCCTGGCCGGCTGTGCGCAGGACCCCAGCGAACCGGAGGCGGCCGTTGAAGCCGGCGCCTCGCAGGGGGCCTCGAAGACCTCCCCCGCCGCCGTCCCGACTGCCGCACCGGCGACCACGACCCCTCTCTTGGCGAGGGAGCGAGGAGTGCCGGTGGTCGACGCCAGCTTCGATCTCGGCGCCACGCCCCGCGGCGTCCCGGACGGGTGGACCACGCACGAGTTCCACGGGCTGACGTTTGCGATGCCCGCTGGCAGTGACCTGTTCCGGGAGGAACCCCAGGACAGCAACGGTGCCTTCACGAGCTTCTGGAGTGGTCCGACCATCCGCTCTACACCCATCGGCACTCCGTCGCCTGGGTGGGAGGTCGGCATGGACTTCATCATGGTCGCCAACCCGACGGTGCAGTGGGACGGGCTGATCAGGGACGGGCAGGAGAACACCTACACCGCGACCGTGCCCGGGGCCACCTTCGTCGGCGGCTCCACTCGGGAATCTGAGGTAGCGGAGCCCCGCCTGAACGAGACGCGGCCGGTGAGCGAGATTCAGCTCTACGTGCAGGGCGCCAGCGGCACGTACTACGAGATGAGCGTTACGGCCTACCCAGGTGAGGCTGGGCTCGAGTTTCTCCGGCAGTTCGTCGGCAGCATGTCGGTCCAGTAGTCGACCGCTGGGACCGTCGCGAAGCAGCGCGGCGCAGGAGAGAGAGGACCCGTCTGCCAGCAGGTGAACGCCGGCCTTCTCGAGAGACGGCCGCCGCTGCACGCAGAAAGCAGCTCGCCCGCCGCAGCGCTGGTGGCTGCGGCGGGCGAGGGCAGTGCCCTCCGCCCTCGGAGGCCGCCCGCCAGTCAGCCGCCTCACCGCGTGAACAACGCCTTAGCTCGCGACATTTAGTGCGTGTCTTCCAAGTTGCTGACGCCCAGTGCGGGATCCCGAATGTGTGTGCGTGCTGAGCCAATCGCTGGCGGTCGTGCACAACGGCGTATCCGGGAGAGCGTGGAGCGTTTGGGCTACTCGGTAGGCCCAAAGCCAGGGCTGCCTGATCGCCGGGCTGGCTGCCTGTAGTCAGTCGATGTACTCATGGCTGCCGCGAAGGATGGAAAACTGATTGCCCTCGGGGTCGGCCAGAACGACCCAGCCGGTCCCTGGGCCGTGGATGCCGCGGTGGTCGGCCACTTCGGTCGCCCCGAGTCCGCGCAGCACGCCGAGTTCCTCTTTTCTACCTGCACGGCGTATCGACGCGGAAGGTCGACGACTTGGTGCGCGCGCTGGGCGCCGACACCGGCATCAGCAAGTCCGAGGGCTCGCGGATTTGCGCCGATCTGGACGCCGAGGTCAGCGCCTTCCGCGACCGCTCGCTGGCCGAGCAGGCCTTCCTCTACGTGTTCATCGACGCCACCTGCTGCAAGGACCGGGTCAACCGGCGGGTGGTCTCCCAGGCCGTCGTGTTCGCCACCGGGGTGCCGCCGACGGGCACCGCGAGGTGCTCGGCTTCGCCGTCGGCGATTCCGAGGACGGCGCCCCTCTGGACGGAGTTCCTGCGCACACTGAAGGCCCGCGGCCTGACCGGCCTCCAACTGGTCATCTCCGATGCCCATAGCGGACTCAAAAGCGCGATCGCTACGGTGCTGCTCGGGTCGTCCTGGCAGGCGCTGACGGGTGCACTTCATGCGCAACGTGCTCGACCAGGTGTCCCGCGGCAACAGCGAGATGGTCGCCGCCGCCATCCGCACGGTCTTCGCCCGGCCTGACGCCGAATACGTGCGATCTCAGCTCGACGTCATCGCCGGCATGCTCGGCCGGCAGTTCCCCAAGGCCGAGGCGATGCTGCGCGACGCCGAAGAGAACCTGCTGGCCTTCAGCGCCTTCCCGGTCAGTCACTGGAAGAAAATCTGGTCGACCAATCCGCTGGAGTGGCTGAACAAGGAGATCAAGCGCCGCACCGATGTCGTCGGCGTCTTCCCTAACCCGAGGCACTACTGCGGCTGGCCGGCGCGGTGTTGGTCGAGGCGCACGACGAATGGCAGCTCTCTGACCGCCGCTACCTCTCCGAACTCTCTATGGCCCTGCTCAACCGGCCGACTCCCTCAGCGAAGAAAGGTAGCGCAGCCCGCCCTGATCGCGTCATAGTCACCACACCGCTGACCAACACGGTGAGGACTAAATCCACCACTCCGCGGGACGTCACCACCTGCGGCATCAACGGCTCGAATACCGCCGCCCACTGTCCATCGGTCAACTCGGCGCGAGTCCCCACGGGTCAAGATCCCACGCCGGGCTCCAACCACTTGGGAGACACGCCCCAGGGTTGCAGCGAGACGATGAGGGGCGGCCGGCACGGGCCGGCCGCCCCTCTACGAACCCGCGATCAGTCGGCCGCGAGCAACTCGGCCGGATTGCCGAGCACCCAGATCTCCGGCGCGGAGCCCGAGTTCGCAGCCAGCAGCAGTGTGTCCCCGTCCGTCGTGACGTCAACGCCGGTGAGGGGCCGGTTCGCCGGCACCGGAACGGCGCGCCAGTCCCGGCCGTCCTCCGACAACCAGACGACGGCGCCGCGCTGACCGTCGGATCCGCGCGTGCCGGCCGCGGCGAAGCCGCCGTCGATCACGCGGATCGGGCCGAAGCTGTCGCCACGCTCACCGAGCTGCGTGGCTTCGAAGGTGACGCCATCCCTCGTCCGCCACACCGTCTCGCGGCCGTCACGGGAACCCTGCAGCAGGGTCGTGTCGTCCGTGGTCGTGCAGGAACTGAGTGACCCGAACGTGCTGCCGAGCGCCGCCGTGTCGATCTGCTGCCACTGGCCCCCGGTCCGCCGCCATGCCAGCGGGCGCTCCTGCGCCTGCTCGGTGGCCTGCCCGACGACGAGCAGGTCGCCCCCGGGGAGAGCGCAAGCCCCCCGGGCGGTGTACTGGCCTCCGGGCACGGTAGAGGTGAACGGGCCGACCTCGTGGGCCCACGTCACCCCATCAGTCGAGGTCCACACGGCCGCCTCATTGAGCGACCTGAATTCGAACGACTCCCGGCTGGCGCCCACCGCCACCCAGGAGTCGCCGGTGTAGGTGAGGTCGGTCAGGTACTCCGAGCGTGGGGTGTCGAAGCCGGTGACCGGCGTCCACTCGCCGCCTGCCGGACGGAACCAGCCGGTCAGGTTGAGCTTTTCGTCGCCGTCGCCGTCGGTCGCGATGTCGGCGCCCAACAGAACCGAAGCGCCGTGCGGATCGCTGGCCAGCCCCACCGTCGAAAGACGCTCACTTTCGGCCGGATCCCAGGGCCGATCGGCTACCACGCCTCCGCTGACCGTATAGGCGGCGGTGGTCACCTCCTGTCTCCAGCCGCCCCTCGCCGTCGGTGTGACCGTCGCGTGGGAGCCAATCAGCACGGGCGAACCGTCGCGTTGTATGGCCCCCAGGGAGCGACCGGCATCGTTCGTGCCGAGCTTCACCGGGTCGTTGGACCAGTGGCCTCTAGCGCTCATGACGCCGACCCTGCCGACGTTGCGGGCGGATTGCGCGATCACCACCGAGCCGTCCTCGGAGAGCCCGGCGACGGCGGCAGCACCCGGCACCTTCCAGTAGCTCGCCGAACCCAGCACCGTCCAGGTACCGGTGACGTCGCGCTGCAGAACTGCGAAGTTGAGCGCGTTCTCCGCTTGAACGGGGGTCACCAGCCGGTCGCCGCCCGCAATCGGGGCGGCGAGCCACGCACTGACACCGCCCCCCGGCGGGAAGCCAACCTGTGTGGTGTCCAGCGCGGGCAGCTGCTCCGCGGTCCACTCGTCGCCGTCGGCGGAGGACCAGGCCGCCGCGGTGGTGAGACTGTCGGCGCCCCACACCGAGCCAGTGATCACGAACCGTTCGCCCTGCATGGCCACGCCGTGGGGAACCGACGGCCCCGAAGCGGGCGCCATCGCCACGCTCCACGTGTTGCCACCGTCGGTCGAGCGATACACGACACTCTCGTCCGACTGACCCGGTGCCGCCGCCCGGCCGACGGCGAGCACGGTGTCCCCGAGCACCGTGACGCCATTGAAGCCGCGGAACTCACGGGAGTCCGGTGCCTCAGGCAGGACCGCCAGACCGCTCTCCTCGCCAACTCGCACGGCCACCGGCCGATCGTCGCGGTTCCTGCCGACGATGAGCACCCCGTTGCTGAGGGGAACGGCAGCCCCGGGGGCTACCGCTGCGTCGATGGCCTCGTCCGGGAGCGCGACTGCCTTCCACGCGGAGCGGTCGCTGGATTCGACGAGGAAGGGCACGATCGACTCACCGGCCCGCCACGTCGTACCGGCCACCCAGGTCATCGCACCGTCCGTGGTGGCGACGGCGGCTTGGCCGTAGGCATCCATAGGCAGGGGCAGGTCCTTCCACCGCCACTCGTCGCCGAGATTGGTCCAGACGCGGGCGCGGTCGGGCTCACCGGGATCAGCGCCCGAGACCGCCAACAACGGCGGCAGATCCCCGTGCGCGCCGAGAACAGCCCGGATGTCGATCCTCGGTCCGCTCATCTCCGCAGTCGCGGGTAGCGCGCTCTGCGACCATTCCGCCCGCTCGTCGAGCGTCGACGACGTTTGACTGGGGCCACAGGCCGTAAGCGTCAGGGATAGCAGGCCCGCGCTGGCGGCGAGCGCCCGGTGGCGGGCGGACCAGAACATCAAGAGTGGACTCCTCGGTCGAAGCGGCCGTTGCCGTTTCGACCAGCGTGCATCGGTCACTGCACACAAAAGACACAGTCATCGGTGCTCTCACTCGATCGAGCCCCGTCTGACCTTCCACCGGGCGACCATGGCGCGTGTCTCATCCACGTGCCCGGGCCGGCACGGGTAGCCGCGCTCGACCTGCCGCAGCCGTGACCTCCAGACCGTCCGTCGATGGCGGTCTACGGCCCCCGCCGACGTATGCGGGAGTGGCTATTGACCGGCGCCGCATCGAAGGAGGCGCGTCTGCTCGCCCGCCGCTGCCGCCGTGGACCACGGAGAGTGAGGGCATCGAGTGAGGATCGCCTTGGCTGCGTGCAGCCACCTTGCAGCCACCCCGAGCACAGCCAAGTCAAACCGAGATCCTCCCTCGGAGACCCGACCGGAGTTTTGACCAGCGCCTTCCGGGGCCGAGACCAACCGTGGCAACCTGAGAGACCTACCGTAGATCGGTCTTGAAAACCGCTAGGAGTTCACGCTCCGTGGGTTCGAATCCCACGCCCTCCGCTCACCCGTCCGCGCCCGGCACCGGCCGTGCGGTGCACGGGGCTCCCCGGGTCCGAAGGTGAACGGGACCTGTTCGTATCGACGACGGCCTGCTTCCATGTCGTCACGCGCCGTTCACACGAATGAGTGACAGTCCTCGGCGTCGTACCGATCCGTCCCACCCGGGAGGCCATCCGTGCCGTTCGCCCACTCGATGACAGCGCGCAGGGTCGCCGCCGTCACCGCCGTCGCCGTGGGGGGTGCTCTGCTCGGCGCGTCCCCCGCACTGGCGGTCGAGCCGCCCGCCGGCAGCCCGTTCATCAGCGAGTTCCACTACGACAACAGCGGTGCCGACGCCAACGAGCGCGTCGAGGTCACCGCCGCGCCGGGCACCAACCTCACCGGCTGGACGCTCGTCGGCGTCAACGGCAAGGGTGGCGCCCCCTACGCGACGAAGACGCTGTCCGGCGTCGTCGGCGAGTCCGGCACGGTGGTCGTCGACTTCGCCGGCCTGCAGAACGGCAACCCGGACGGCATCGCCCTGGTGGACGCCGCCGGCACGGTCGTGCAGTTCCTGTCCTACGGTGGCGCCTTCACCGGCACCATCGACGGCGAGCCGGTCGACTCCACCGACGTCGGGGTGACCGAGGGCAGCGGCAGCCCGGCCGACGGCTCGATCCAGCTGGTCGACGGCGCGTGGGTGGTCACCGACACCAACACCTTCGGCGCGGCCAACACGGTCGCCGAGCCCGAGCCCGAGCCCGAGCCCGAGCCCGAGCCCGAGCCCGAGCCGGTCGACTGCGCCACCGACGGCCTCACCGCCATCACCGACGTCCAGGGCCCCGGCGACGAGAGCCCCCTGGTGGGCGAGACGGTCACCGTCGCCGGCGTCGTGACGAGCAGCCCCGACGGCTTCGGCAGCGTCTTCGTGCAGGACCCGGCCGCGGCACCGGGCGACGCCTCGACCGCGGTCAACGTCTTCCGCGCCGACGGCCTCGAGATCGGCGACGCCGTCCAGGTCACCGGTGAGGTCGCCGAGTACAACGGCCTGACCCAGGTCGAGGCGAGCGCGGTCGCGGTCTGCGACGACGACGCCGCTCTGCCCGCCCCGGTCACCATCGACTGGGCGCAGACCGACGCCGCGGCCCGCGAGTCGCTGGAGGGCATGCTCTTCCAGCCCACCGGCGATTACACGGTCACCGAGGTCTACAACCTCAACCGCTACGGCGAGATCATGCTCACCGTCGGCACCGAGCCGCTGCGCCAGGCGACCGACGTCGTCGAGCCCGGCGAGGAGGCCATCGCCTACGAGGCGGCGAACGCCGAGAAGGTGCTGCTGCTGGACGACGGTCGCAGCACCAACCTCGCGACCGCCGGGCTGGAGCCCAGCTACGGCTCCCCCGAGGACGCCATCCGGGTCGGGGACCGGGTCACCTCCTTCGGTGAGGTGCCCTACGTCCTCGACTACCGGTACGACGCCTGGCGCGCCCAGCCGGCCACCGTCGTCACCGCGGAGACCAGCGGGAAGGCCGTCTTCGACGACAGCAACCCGCGCACCGACGCCCCCGAGGAGGTCGGCGGCGACGTCCAGGTCGCCTCGTTCAACGTCCTCAACTACTTCACCACCCTCACCTCCGTCGATGACGACGCCCGCGGGGCCGAGAACGCCGCCGAGCTGGCGGAGCAGCAGGCCAAGATCGTCACGGCGATCAACGCCCTGGGTGCCGAGGTGGTCGCCCTGGAGGAGATCGAGAACTCGGTGAAGTTCGGGGAGGACCGCGACGAGGCGCTGGCCGCCCTCACCGTCGCGCTGAACGCCGCGGCCGGCGAGGACCGCTGGGCGTTCGTGCCCTCGCCGTCGGTGCTGCCGCCGGTGGAGGACCAGGACGTCATCCGCAACGCCTTCATCTACCAGCCGGCCGCGGTCGAGCTGGTGGGGGAGTCGGTGGTCGACACCGACGAGATGTGGGCCGGGCTGGCCCGTCAGCCGCTCGCGCAGACCTTCCGCGCGGCCGGTGAGGAGTTCACGGTCGTCGTGAACCACTTCAAGTCCAAGGGCTCGGCGCCCGAGGGCGACGAGGACACCGGCGACGGCCAGGGCAACGCCAACGCCACCCGCATCGCGGAGGCCGAGCGGCTGGTCGCGTTCGTCGACTCGCTGGAGGGTGCGGCCGAGGCCACCATGCTGATCGGTGACTTCAACAGCTACACGATGGAGGACCCGCTCGACGTCCTCGCCGAGGCTGGTTACACCAACCTCGGGGCGGAGACCGGCGAGAGCACCTACGTCTTCAGCGGCCGGGTCGGCTCCCTCGACCACGCGTTCGCCTCGCCGGCGCTGGAGGAGGCCGTCACCGGCGTCGACATCTGGAACATCAACTCCGTCGAGTCCTACGGCTACCAGTACGACGGCTACCCCGGTTGGTACGACGACGACCCGTTCCGGTCCTCCGACCACGACCCGATCGTCGTCGGCCTGGACCTCGGTGAGCCGGGCACCGGTGGCGGTGGCGACGGCGAGGACGACGGCACGGTCGACCTGCAGCTGCTCGGCATCAACGACTTCCACGGCCGGCTGGACGACGCGGTGGCCCTGGCGGGCACCGTCGAGGAGCAGCGGGCCCGGGACGACGTCGACGCCACCCTGCTGCTGTCGGCCGGGGACAACATCGGCGCCTCGCCGTTCGTCTCCGCCAGCCAGCAGGACGCCCCCACGCTCGAGGTGCTGAACGAGATGGGGCTGCAGGCCTCGGCCGCGGGCAACCACGAGTTCGACCGCGGCTTCGCCGACCTCACCGACCGGGTCGGGGTCGACGGCGAGAGCGGCCTGGCCGACTTCCCGATCCTGGGGGCGAACGTCTACGGCGCCGACGGTGAGCCGGCGCTGCCGGAGTACGCGCTGCTGGACGCCGAGGGCGTCACGGTCGGCGTGATCGGCGTCGTCACCGAGGAGACGAGCTCGCTGGTCTCCCCGGCCGGCATCGAGGGCATCACCTTCGGGGACCCGCTCGAGGCGACCAACCGGGTGACCGACGAGCTGACCGACGGGGTCGGGGACGAGGCGGACGTGATCGTCCTGCTCGCCCACGAGGGTGCCCCGGAGGGCGAGGCGACCAGCACGCTGGAGGAGCAGCTCGCCGCCGACACCGCGTTCGCCGCCCTCGTCAACGGCGCGGACGCCGACGTCGACGCGATCTTCACCGGGCACACGCACCAGACCTACGCCTGGGAGGCGCCGGTCCCCGGCACCGACGGGACCCGTCCGGTGATCCAGACCGGCTCCTACGCCGCGGACCTCGGCCGGATCGTGCTCTCCTACGACGAGGCGACCGGTGAGGTCACCTCCTCGACGGTGGAGAACCTGACGCTCACCGAGGTGCCGGCCGACGAGCTGGTCGCCGCCTACCCGCGGGTCGCCGAGGTCGCCGAGACCGTCGCGGCCGCCCAGGCGGTGGCCGAGGAGATCGGCAGCCAGGTCGTCGGCTCGATCACCGCCGACATCACCCGGGCCTTCACCACCGGTCCGGAGGGTCAGCAGGTCGAGGACCGCGGGTCGTACTCGGCCCTCGGCGGCCTGGTCGCGGACAGCTACGTGTACGGGGCCGCGGACAGCGCCATCGAGCCGGCCGACCTCGGCCTGGTCAACCCCGGCGGCCTGCGGGCCGACCTGCTGTACGGGGAGGACGGCGTGATCACCCTCGCCGAGGCCAACGAGGTCACCCCGTTCGCCAACGACCTGGTGGTCGTCAGCCTCACCGGCGCCCAGCTGGTGGAGGTGCTGGAGCAGCAGTGGCAGCCCGAGGGCAGCTCGCGGCCGTTCCTGGCCCTGGGCACCTCCGAGGAGCTGACCTGGTCCTACGACCCGGAGGCGCCCGCCGGTGAGCGGATCATCGTCGAAAGCATCCGGATCTCGAGGGAGCCGATCGACCTCGACGCCACCTACCGGGTGGCGACCAACAGCTTCCTGGCCTCCGGCGGTGACAACTTCACCACCTTCGCCGAGGGGACCACGGAGGGCACCGGGCTGATCGACTTCGACGCCTTCCGGGCGTACCTGGAGGAGAACTCGCCGCTCAGCCCGGAGAGCTTCACCGACCGGGTGACCGTCGGGGAGGCCGAGGAGCCGCAGGCGCCGGCGACCGTCGCGGTCTCGCCGACCACGTTCGCCCACGGTGACAAGGTCACCTTCTCGGTGACCGGCTTCGGCCCGGAGGAGCGGGTCGTGGTCACCGTCGGCGGGAAGCGGCTGGGCAACGTGCGCACCGACGCCGAGGGCGCCGCGTCGGTCCGGGTCACGGTGCCGAAGTCGGTGGGCGTGGGCGCCGTCCAGGTCACCGCGACCGGCGCGACCTCGGGGACGACCGCGAGCGTCGAGGTGCAGGTCACCGAGAAGCCGAAGCCGGGCAACGGCAACGGCGGTGGCAACGGCGGCGGCTTCGGTGGCGGCTTCGTGGGCCAGCTTCTGGGCTGGCTGTGGCAGCTGCTGCGGGGCTGGCTGGGCTGACCGGCCGGGGCGCTCCGCCCCGGCTGAGGTGACGCGCCGACCCGGTGCGCCACCGAGCGAGCACGACGGCGGGCCCCCGACTCCGGTCGGGGGCCCGTCGCCGTCCCGGGCGGGTGCTGGTCCCACCCGGGCGGGTGATCGTCCTCAGGCGTCACCCGTTCGTGCCGATTCGATCTCGTGGCCCTTCCTCCATCACTCCACGCCCGGGACGCGGTCGCGGCTGCCCGGGCGTCGGTCGTGGTGCTCGCGGCGAGCGCCGTCGTCGTCGCCGGTGCCGCCGTGCTCGACCCCGTGAACCGCACCGTGCCCGGGCAGATCGCCTGCTGGACGGCGGTGACCCTGCTGCTGAGCGGGGTGGCGGCCTGCCGGCTGGTGCCCGCCGAGCGGCTGGACGCGCACGGCGGGCTGCTCGCCATCCCCCTGCTGGGAGCGGTGCTGGCCAACGCGACCAACCTCGCCACCGGCGACACCTCCGCGGCGGCCCAGGTGTTCCTGGTCATGCCCACCCTGCTCGGCGCCGCCAAGTTCCGGGCGGTCGCCGCCTCCCTGGTCACCTCGGTGGCCGTCGCCGGCAACGTGCTGGTGACCCTCCTGCTCGCCGACCCGGTCCGCGCGGTGACCGACTCGCTGTTCACCGGGACGGCGCTCATCACACTGACCGTGGTGCTGGTCGGTGCGGAGGGACGGCGCGAGGACCTCGTGCGGGTGCTGCAGCAGCAGGCCACCATCGACGCCCTCACCGGGCTCGTCACCCGGCGGGTCCTCGACGACGCCGTGGCCGACGCGGTGGGCACCCCGCCCGGGACGGCCCTGGTGCTGGTGGACATCGACCGGTTCAAGGTGGTCAACGACGTCCACGGCCACCCGGTCGGTGACGCGGCGCTGGCGCACGTCGCCGGGGTGCTGGCCCGCGCCGTCCGCCGGTCGGACGCCGTGCTGGGCCGGATGGGCGGTGACGAGCTGGCCCTGCTGATGCGCGGCTGCTCCGCGACGGCGGCGGTCGGCCGGGCGCGGCAGGTGCTGGAGGCGGTGCGCACCCACCCGCTGGAACTCCCCGACGGGTCGCTGCTGGCGCTGTCGGTGAGCCTCGGGGTCGCGCACGTCGACGCGGACGGCGATGCCGGTGCGTTGTACCCGGCCGCGGACGAGGCGCTCTACCGGGCCAAGCGTGCCGGGCGGGACCAGCTCGCCGTCGCCGAGGCGTGAGCCGACCTGCCGGGCCGAGCTCTACAGTCGCGTCCGTGCCCGCGTCGACGAGCCGCCCGACGCGGTTGACCGGCCGCACCGCCCGCCGCCGGCGGGCCGACGGCGACCTGCCCTCCCGCTGGCGCCGATGGCCGCACCTGCGGCACCCAGCGCAGGTGGTCGTCGCCGCGTTCGCGCTGGCGGTGTCGGTGGGCACCCTGCTGCTCTGGCTGCCGATCGCCAGCGTGCCGGAGAGCAGCCCGTCGCTGCTCCAGGCGCTGTTCACCGCCACCTCCGCGGTCTGCGTGACCGGGCTGACGGTCGTCGACACCCCCGTCTACTGGACCGGGTTCGGCGAGGCGGTGATCCTCGCGCTGATCCAGGTCGGCGGGTTCGGGATCATGACCCTGGCCTCCGTGCTGGGCCTGGTGCTCGCCCGCCGGCTCGGTCTCCGCGCCCGGCTGAACGCCGCGGCCGAGACCAAGAGCATCGACGTCGGCGACATCCGCCGGGTGGTCGTCGGGGTCGCCACGATCAGCCTGCGGTTCGAGGCGGTGGTCGCCGTCGTTCTGGCGGGGCGGTTCGCCCTCGGCTACGACCAGAGCCTCCCCGAGGCGCTGTGGAACGGCGTCTTCCACGCCGTCTCCGCGTTCAACAACGCCGGCTTCGCGCTGTTCTCCGACAACCTCATCCCGTTCGCCACCGACCCGTGGATCTGCCTGCCGATCAACGCCGCCGTCATCGCCGGCGGGCTCGGCTTCCCGGTGCTCATGCAGCTGCGCCGTGACCTGCGGGTGCCGCGGAAGTGGGTGATGAACACCCGGCTGGTGCTGCTGGGCACCGGGGTGCTGCTCGCCGTCGGCACCGTGTTCCTCACCGCGCTGGAGTGGCGCAACCCGGCGACGCTCGGCCCGCTGTCGGTGCCCGGCAAGCTGCTGGCCGGGTTCACCACCGCGGTCATGCCGCGCACCGCCGGCTTCAACGTGCTCGACGTGGGCGCCATGGAGCCCGCCAGCTGGCTGGCCACCGACCTGCTGATGTTCATCGGCGGCGGGCCCGCCGGCACGGCCGGCGGGATCAAGGTGACCACGTTCTTCGTGCTGGTCTTCATCGTGCTCACCGAGATCCGCGGTGAGGGCGCGGTGAACGTGCTGGGCAAGCGGCTGCCGCGCTCGGTGCAGCGGCAGGCGATCACGGTGGTGCTGCTGTCGGTCATGGCCGTGGGGCTCCCGGTGCTGGCGCTGCTGGTCGCCACCCCCTTCACCCTCGACCGGGTGCTGTTCGAGGTGGTCTCGGCGTTCTCCACCGTGGGACTGTCCACCGGCATCACCGCCGACCTGCCCGCGTTCGGGCAGCTGCTGCTGGTGGCGCTGATGTTCATCGGCCGACTCGGCCCGATCACCCTGGCCTCGGCGCTGGCCCTGCGGCAGCGCACCCAGGCCTACGAACTACCGAAGGAGCGACCCGTCATTGGCTGACTGGCTGCACTCCCGCCGCTCCGGCGGCCGGCGGGCCCCGTCGAACGCCGTCGTCGTCATCGGCCTCGGGCGGTTCGGCTCGGCGCTGGCGCTCGAGCTGATGGCCGCCGGCACCGAGGTGCTGGGCATCGACGCCGACCCCGACATCGTGCAGGAGCTCAACGGCCGGCTCACCCAGGTGGTGCGGGCCGACTCCACCAAGGAGGAGGCGCTGCGGCAGCTGTCGGTGCCCGACTTCGACCTGGCCGTGGTGGGCATCGGCACCGACGTCGAGGCGAGCATCCTCACCACCTCGCTGCTGCTCAGCTTCGGCATCGAGGGCCTGTGGGCCAAGGCGCTCAGCGAGCCGCACGGCCGGATCCTCCGCCAGCTCGGCGTCCCGCACGTGATCTACCCCGAGCACGACATGGGCCGGCGGGTGGCGCACCTGGTGCGCGGGATGGTGCTGGACTACATCCAGTTCGAGGACGACTTCGCCATGGTCAAGACCCGGCCGCCGGCGGACACCATCGGCAGGCGGCTGGGCGACACCGGCGTGCGGACCCGGCACCAGGTGACGGTCGTGGCGGTCAAGCGCCCCGGTGAGGGGTTCACCTACGCCACCGCGGACACCGTGCTGGAACCCGATGACGTGATCATCGTGGCCGGCCGGACGAAGCTCGCCGAGAAGTTCAGCCAGCTGGCCTGAGGCCTCACCCCTTGGGGGCGGCCCGGGGCCGGTCGGGCACAGCGGACCGTCCCCGGTGTCGTTGACCAGGTGTGCGACTGCCGACGGCGATGAGGGCCCGCGACCCGCGGGCCGCCGCGCGCACGGCGCTGCCCATCATCGCCGTGGTCGCCGTCGTCGTGGCGGTCTTCACCACCTTCGGACCCAACTCGGTCAGCGTCACCACCCGCGCCGCGTCCTGGGGCACGGTCGCGCTGCTGGTCGCCGTCGGCGCGGTGCTGCTGCTGGTCCCGGCCGAGCGGCTGGACCGGCACGGCGCCTTCGCCTGGCTCGGTCTGCTCGGCGTCGTGCTGGTCTGCGCGATGAACGTGGTCACCAACGACCCCTCGGCCGCGGCGCAGGCCTTCCTGTCCTTCCCGGTGCTCTGGGTCGCCGCGCACCTGCGCCGGGCCGCCGTCGCGCTGGTCACCACCGGGGCGGTGCTGCTGGACGCCGCCGTCCTGCTGGTGCTGCTGCCGCTGGAACCGGCGCTGACCGACCTGGTGTTCTTCGGCAGCGTGCTGGTGGTGATCTCGCTGATGCTCGTGCGCGCCGGCGACGTCCAGGAGCGCCTGGTCGCCGCGCTGCACCGGCAGGCGAGCGTCGACTCGCTCACCGGCCTGGTGAACCGCCGGGTGCTCGACGAGGCGCTGGCCGGCGCCCTCACCGCCCCGCTGCACCCGCAGGGCACCGCGCTGGTGCTGGTCGACGTCGACTCGTTCAAGGCGATCAACGACCAGCACGGCCACCCGGTCGGCGACGACGCCCTCGTGCACGTGGCCGGGGTGCTGCGCAGCGTGGTCCGCGCCGGGGACGCCGTGCTCAGCCGGATGGGCGGGGACGAGCTGGCGGTGCTGCTGCCCGACTGCCCGCCCGACGTCGCCACCCGCCGGGCCACCGAGGTGCTCGACGCCGTCCGTGCCTCCCCGGTGCGGCTGCCCGACGGCTCGCTGCTGGCGCTGTCGGTGAGCCTGGGGGTCGCGCACGCGCCGGTGCACGCCACCGGGCTGGAGGAGCTCTACGCGGCCGCCGACGCCGCGCTGTACGCCGCCAAGCGGGGTGGCCGGGGCCGGGTCGCCCTCGCCGGGGCCCGCTGATGTCCTGTCTGCTGGCCCTGGGATCAGGAAACCTGATCGTGCGTGCTCCTGGCTCACGGTGGGGGGTGAGCCAGGAGCACTCGAGGTGAGCCAGGACGGCCTCAGCGCAGCCGGCGGGCGGTGGCGGCCAGCGTGCGGGCGGTGAGCCGGCCGTCGGCCAGCCCGAGCGCGACGACGTCGTCGAACACCTGACCGTCCGCGGCGGCGGCGCGGACGACGCCGTCCATCAGCCGGGGCCAGCGCGACAGCTGCGACGCCGCCCGGACCGAGCGCAGGTGCCCGCCCAGCCGCCGGGCCAGCATCGCCCGGTGCACCGCCCCGGCCCGGGCGCCGTGCGACGCGGCGAGCCCGGCGAGCGCACCGGAGAGCACCGCGTAGAAGATCCCCTCGCCGGTCAGCGGGTTGACCAGCGAGCGGGCGTCGCCGGCCAGCAGCACCCGGCCGTCGGGCGTGCGCGGGTGCCCGGTCGACAGCGGCAGCCGGTGGGCGCGCAGCTGCTCGGGCGCGATCCCCGGCAGCAGCCGGTGCAGCCCGGCGACCAGCCCGGCCCGGGTGACCGCGCCCGAGACGAGCTCGCCGTACCCGACGTTGGCCCGGCCGTCGCCGATCGGGAACGACCAGGCGTAGGCCGGCCAGCGCTGGTCGGTGGTGGTCACCACCTGCACGCCGGCCTGGCCGGGCGGCTCGGGCGCGTACCCGCGGATCGCCACCGCCAGCCGGTCGCCCCGGTTCACCGGCACGCCCAGCGCCCGCCGGACGACGGACTCCGCCCCGTCGGCGCCGACCACCACGGAGGCACGGAAGCGGCCGTCGACGTCCACGGAGTCGCCCCGGTCGGTCACCGAGCGCACGGTGTGCCGGACGAACCGGACCCCGCCGTCCAGGACCCCGCCGCCCAGGACCTGAGCCAGCAGCCGGCCGTCGAGCACCGCGCGCGGCACCACCACGGACGGACGGCGGGTCGCCCGCTCCACGACGTCGCCCCCGGGCCCGGTCAGCCGCAGCCGGGGCACCCCGGGGAAGCCGTCGGTCAGCGCGGCGACGTCCAGCCCGAGGGCGGCGAGGACGTCCAGCGCCTCCGGGGCGACGCCGTCACCGCAGACCTTGTCCCGGGGGAAGTCCGCCCGGTCGACCACGAGCACGTCGGCGTCCGGCGCCGCCCGGCGGGCCGCCGCGGCGCACGCGGCACCGGCCGGCCCGCCCCCGACGACGAGGACGTCGACCTGCTCCACGGGCGGCATACCGGGTTTCGTCAGGCGCTGGGGGTGGGGGTCCACTTGCGGGCCGGGTGCTCGTAGCCCTCGACGAAGGCCAGCAGCCCGGCCGCGTCGTGCACCACCCCGAGCGCAGCGAGCCGGTGGGCCGCCAGGTAGCCGTCGTCGACCATCCGCTGCAGCTGGGCCAGCTGCGGCTGCCAGAACCCGTCGACGTCGAGCAGCGCCGTCGGCTTGGCATGCAGCCCGAGCATCCCCCAGGTCCAGGCCTCGAAGAGCTCCTCGAGGGTCCCGGCCGCGCCGGGCAGCGCCACGAAGGCGTCGGCGAGGTCGGCCATGGTGGCCTTGCGCTCGTGCATGGTCCGCACGACCTCCAGCCGGGGTAGGCCGGGGTGGGCCAGCTCGTCGTCGACCAGGTGCTGCGGGATCACCCCGACCACCTCGCCGCCGGCGGCCAGCGCGGCGTCGGCGACGACGCCCATCAGCCCGACGTGCCCGCCGCCGTAGACGATGCCCACCCCCGCCCGGGCGAGGCCGGTGGCGAAGGCGGCGGCGGCCCGCTGGTGGCTCTGCGGGCCGGCCTGGGAGCCGGTGAAGACGGCGATGCGCACGCCGACCACGGTAGGGGGGCGCGCTCGCCGGTGCTCTGCTCACCCCTGGTCAGCGGAGCACCGGTGCGCGAGCCGGGCGATCAGCCGGACGCTGTCGGGTCGACCACAGCAGGCGTGGCCGTGCGTCCGGAGGTGTTCACCCGTTGTGGCACTCCGTGTCACCCGTTCGTGGCGAGCGCACCGCAGAGTCCCCGCCGACGGATGCGGCACCGACCATGCGGGAGCACTTGATGAGCCACGGTCACGACCACGGACACGGTCACCACCACCACCACCACCACCACGACCACGACCACCACGGCGAGGTCGCCGGGGTCGAGGGCACCTGGGCCGACCCGGAGGCCGACGACCCGTTGTCGGTCTCGCGCCGGGCCTTCCTGGCCACCGCGGCCGCCGTCGCGGGTGCCGCTGCCGCCGTCGGTGGCGGGGTCGCCGGCGTCGGCCAGGGCGTCGCGCGCGCCGCCGACGGCGGCACGACGACGAACCCGTGGAAGAGCGGGATGCGTTACCTCGCCGGCGACCACCACATCCACACCCAGTACTCGCCCGACGCGCAGTACGACGTGCTGACCCAGGTCATCAAGGGCCGGCAGTACGGCCTGGACTGGATGGTCATCACCGACCACGGTGGCGTCGCGCACCAGAAGCTCTCGATCGACAAGATCACCCCGGAGATCGAGCGGGTCCGCCGCCAGTACGCGGGCACGATGATCTACCAGGGCCTGGAGTGGAACATCCCGGGCGCCGAGCACGCGACCGTCATGCTCCCGCCCGGCAACGCGACCGTCGACGTCCTCAAGGCCTTCGAGGCCGGCTACGACGGCAGCGTGCTCTCGGCGAACGGCGTCCGCGGCGACGTGGAGCCCTACGCCATCGAGGCGCTCAAGTACCTGGAGAACCAGGTGCGCAACCGGCGCGTGGAGATGGCGCTGATGTTCGCCAACCACCCCAGCCGCAAGGGCATCGACAGCCCGCACGAGATGCGCAACTGGCGGGACGCGGCCCCGCAGGTCGCCGTCGGCATGGAGGGCGCGCCGGGCCACCAGGCCGCCGGCATCCCGGAGTCGCAGGGCGGCCCCGGCAGCGCCCGCGGCTACTACGACGGCTCGCCCGGGTCGGCGAGCTTCCCCGGCTACCCGCTGGAGTCCTACCGCACCTGGGGCGGCTTCGACTGGATGACCGCGACGGTCGGCGGCATGTGGGACTCGCTGCTGGCCGAGGGCAAGCCCTGGTGGGTCACCGCCACCTCCGACTCGCACCGGGTCTTCCGCGACACCCGCATCCAGGGCCCGCTGGACTTCGACGCCCACGGCACCAAGGGCGACCCGGTCGACACCGGCCGGCCCATCACCCAGTACGGGGACTTCTGGCCCGGCCAGTACAGCAGCACCCTGGTGGCGGCGGACTCCCGCTCGTACCTGGGCGTCATGCAGGCGCTGCAGGCCGGCAAGATCGTCGCCGTGCACGGCCGGATCATCGAGGGCCTGGACGTGCGGGTCCGCTCCGCCCAGCACGGTGACGCGCAGGGGGCCACCCTCGGTGGCCGCACCTGGGTGCGCCGCGGCGGCGACGTGACCGTCACCATCACCGTCAAGGTGGCCGGTGGCGCGAACGCCAACGGCGACGTGCCGAAGCTGGCCAAGGTCGACCTGATCAGCGGCCCGGTCACCGGTCCGGTCAGCGACCGGGACGTCTTCACCGCGCCGGAGACCAGCGTGGTGAAGACCTTCGAGGTGGGGCGCGGCCGGGCGCAGTGGACCTTCGAGCACACGTTCAAGAACGTGGACCGCTCGTTCTACGTCCGCCTGCGCGGCAGCGACGGCAAGCAGATGGACTCCGCCGGCAACCCGCTCATCGACGTCGTCGGTGACGCGAACCCGTGGGAGGACCTCTGGTTCTACGCCAACCCGGTCTTCGTCGACGCCGTCTGATGAGCGGCCTCTGGTGGGGCGGCGCGTCCGTGGAGCGTGACCCCGCGGACGCCCACCTGCTGGCGGCCGTCGACCGGGCCCTCGTCGGGTCCGGGGCCGCGGCGGAGCTGGTCTGCACCCATGTGGACCGCTCCGCCGCGGACCCGCGGACGGGGGTGTCGATCCGGCTCTCCGGCCCGCCGGCCGACCCGGCGGCGACGCAGGCTGCGCTCGCCCGCGAGCTGGGCGGCCCGGTCCTCGCCGAGCCCACCGCCTCCCCGGCCCCGGACGGCGACGACGACGCCGCCCCGGCCCGGACGGCGCTGGCCGAGGCGTCGTCCGCGGTGGCCGGGCGGGCGATCCGATTCCCGGGCGCCGACGGCGTCCGCGGGCGGGTGCCGGTGGCCGAGCTGGTGGCCGGGACCGCCGTCGATGCGGTCATGGCGGTGGGCGCGACGGTCGGACCGGACGACGTCGTCGACGCCGGCCCGAACGGCTTCCTGCGGCCGCAGCTGACCGGCGGCCGGATGACGTTGCTGGTCGAGCGGGCCGCCGGCGGGGTGTTCACGCCGTTCGAGAGGGAGAACCCGCACATCTGCTGCGAGGGCGGCGACCACTGACCCCTGCCCGCAGTAATGGCCATTGGCGCCTCCCTCCCGGGGCGACAATGGCCATCACTGCGCTGGGGGTCAGACGACGGGGGTGGCGAAGCCGATCTCCATCGTGGCGATGCACGCGGGGAAGGTCTCGAACACCCGGGCCCGCTCGGGGGAGGCGTTGTACTCGGCCTCGACCCGGCGGAACTCGGCCTCGTCGCCGTCGTGGGCCACCGCCCAGGTGAACGTCTCGTGCTCGCGGTCGGCGAGGGCGAACAGCAGCCGGAAGCCGTACTGCTCCCGCACCGGGGTCAGGGCCGGGAACCAGGCCAGGAAGTCGGCCATCCGGCCGGGCTCGAGCTGGTAGCGGCGCAGCTGCACGGTCTCCATGCCGCCCATCCTGCGCCGGACCCGGCCCGGGCCCGGCGCAGGGGCCGTCAGGGCACCGTCGTCAGGGCACCGCCGTCAGGGCACCGCCGTCAGGACGAGGGCGGGCCGTAGAACTGCAGGTCGTTGCCCTCGGAGTCCTTGAACGGCGCGATCCGGCCCCACGGGTGGTCGCTGATCCCACCGGTGAACTGCACGCCCTTGTCGCGCAGCGCGGCCACCTCCCCGTCCAGGTCGCCGTCGGGCTGGAAGGTGATCACCGCGCCCCCGTCGGTGGGCTGGGCGTTCTCCCGCGCGTTGAGGCCGATCATCAGGCCGCCGGCGTCGAACTCGCTCCAGTCCTCGGTCGTCTTGGTCTCGCTCAGCCCGAGGGTGTCCCGGTAGAACGCCCGGGCCCGGTCCATGTCGCTCACCGGCACCCAGACGCTCGCCACTCCGCTGGCCATGACTCTCCTCTGCTCGATCAGCTGGTGACCCGCGAGTGCCCCGGAGGACCAAGCGGCAACCGCCGCCACGGCGCGGCAGACTGGCGGGCCGGACCACGACGACGAGAGGACGGCGGTGCGCTCCCCGACCGACGGCTGGACCACCTGTGCGCTCGGGCACCAGCACTGGGGGCTGGCCGGGGCCGCCGGTCTGCTGGTGCACCGCGACGGCGCCGACGGCGTCGAGGTGCTGCTGCAGCTGCGCGTCGGCTGGTCGCACCACGGCGGCACCTGGGGCACGCCCGGCGGCGCGCTGCACCCGGCCGAGTCCGCCGCCGACGGCGCGCTGCGGGAGGCGGGGGAGGAGCTGGGCCTGCGCCGGGCGGACCTGGTGCTCGGCGCGGAGTCGGTCGACGACCACGGTGGCTGGCGCTACACCACGGTGCTCGCCTCGCCGGCCGGGCCGCTCGACGCCGAGCACCTCGTGCTCAGCGACGAGAGCGCCGGCGTCGGCTGGTTCCGGGTCGCTGCGCTGCCCGGCGTGCTGCTGCACCCGGGTCTGGCCGCCTCGCTGCCGGTGCTCGTGCCGCTGCTGGGCTGAGTCGCCCGACCGGTCAACGCGGGGCGATCGTCGCGGTGACCAGCCGGTGGTCGCCGAAGGCCAGCTGACGCACCTGCGGGTCGCCGGCCCGCGCGCCGGCGTCGCCGAGCAGGTGGTCGAACTGCACCCGGGGTGCCGGCGCCGGGTAGGTCGGCTCGGCCACCAGCCGCCGCCCGCCCCAGACCCGGGCCGGCAGCGGCCCGATCAGGTTGAGGTCACCCGCCAGCACCACCGGGCCGGGCAGGGTGGCCGCCCAGCGGCGCAGCCGCAGCAACTGGCGCACCGCGGTGTGCGGGGCGAAGGAGAGGTGGGTGCCGATCACCGTGCACCCGTCGAGCTCGGCGGCGACCGCCAGCCGCGGCTCGTCCGGGAACCACCACAGCCGGTTCCGGCCGGTCCGGGGGTCCGGGGCCTGCAGCGGCAGCCGCGCGCGGCCGGCGCCCAGCGCGTGCACCGACCAGCGCCGCACCGGCAGCCGGCTGAACAGCGCGATGCCGTAATGGGCGCCGTCGGCGGGGTGCTCCGGCCCGCGAAGGCCGACCGCGGCGGGGGACCAGCTGCGGAACGGGTCCGGCGTGCCGGCGACCGCGGCGGCGAACCGCCAGTCGGTGGCGCCCAGGGCGGTGGCGACCTCGGCGGGCTGGTCGGTGTGCTGCGAGCGGGGCTGGCCCACGTCGACCTCCTGCACGGCGAGCACGTCGACGTCGACCGGGCCCAGTGCCTCGCGCAGCGCCGCCGGGGCCAGCGAGCGGCCCCGGGCGTCGCGGCCGGAGGCGAGGTTGAGCGTCCCGACCCGTAGCTGCACCCGGCCATCAGACCAGGGCAGTCGGTCGGCCGAGGCGGGTGCCCGTCGCGGCGGCTAGGTTCGGGCCGTGAGTGCGCGCGACGACGTCTCGGAGATCTTCGACCCCACGGCGTGGCAGGAGGTCCCCGGCTTCGAGGGCCTGACCGACCTCACCTACCACCGGGCCGTGGACGCCGGGGTCGTGCGGGTGGCCTTCGACCGCCCCGAGGTGCGCAACGCCTTCCGGCCGGAGACCGTCGACCAGCTGCTCGCCGTCCTGGAGCACGCGCGGCTGGCCCGGGACGTCGGCTGCGTGCTGCTCACCGGCAACGGGCCGAGCCCGAAGGACGGCGGCTGGGCCTTCTGCTCCGGTGGCGACCAGCGGGTGCGCGGCCGCTACGGCTACGAGGGGCAGGCCGGCACGCCGGGCCGGCTGCACGTGCTGGAGGTGCAGCGGCTGATCCGGTTCATGCCGAAGGTGGTCGTCTGCGTGGTGCCGGGCTGGGCCGCCGGTGGCGGGCACAGCCTGCACGTCGTCGCCGACCTCACCCTGGCCAGCGCCGAGCACGCCCGGTTCAAGCAGACCGACGCCGACGTCGGCAGCTTCGACGGCGGGTTCGGCTCGGCCTACCTGGCCCGCCAGGTGGGGCAGAAGTTCGCCCGCGAGATCTTCTTCCTCGGCGAGGAGTACTCCGCCGCCGACGCGCACGCGATGGGCATGGTCAACCGGGTGGTGCCGCACGCCGAGCTGGAGGCGACCGCGCTGGACTGGGGGCGCCGGATCGTGGCCAAGAGCCCGACCGCCCAGCGGATGCTCAAGTACTCGTTCAACCTGATCGACGACGGCCTGGTCGGGCAGCAGCTCTTCGCCGGGGAGACCACCCGGCTGGCGTACATGGCCGAGGAGGCCGTCGAGGGTCGCGACGCGTTCCTGGAGAAGCGCGACCCGGACTTCAGCCAGTTCCCCTGGCACGTGTAGGACGACGGAAGGAGAGACGATGATCGTCGAGGTGATCACCGGTGCGGACGAGGTGCCGGAGGTGCGGGTGGCCGACGTCGAGGACCTGGGGCGGCTGCACCTGGCCCTGGGTGCGCTGACCGACGCCGACGCCGACCAGGCGCTGCGGGCGGCGGGCCTGGGCCGGCTGGACGACGGCACCGGGCTGCTGGACGTCGCCGCGCTGCGTGCCGCCGCTGAGCGGGAGGCGAGCTCCCCCGACTGGGGGGACCGGTTCGACGAGATGGTCGCGGCCGCGGGGGACGCCGGCTGGACCGCCGACGACGGCGCCAGCCTGCGCACGCACGTCGAGCCGGCCGCGTCCGCCTGACCGGACGAGCAGGTCGGCGCACCACCGACCGGGGCGCGGTGTGCCCTGGCCGGCCTCTGCGGAGAGCCACCGCGAGGTCACGTTCGGCTCCGGGCGGTCTCGATTCGGAACCTGTGATTTCAATATGAGTGCGCGCGCTTGTTGTGGTCACTCCACTTTCTTGGGCACGATTGCACGGTGACGACCACAGACGCGCCTCCCCGACCTGCCGGCGCCCGCCCGCCGGGCCGCCCGCTGTCCACGGAGCTCTCCGAGCAACTGGTCGCGGTTGCGGTCGACATCCTGGCTGACGAGGGGTGGGGCCGGCTCAACAGCGACCGGGTCGCCGCCCGCGCACGCGCCGGGAAGGCCGGCATCTACCGCCGCTGGCCCACCATGGCCGCGCTCGCCCGGCACGCGCTGAGCACCGGCACGCTGGTGCAGCTGCCGGACGATGGCGGCTCGCTGCGCGCCGACCTGTGCGCGCTGCTGGCCCCCTGGACCCGCCCGCTGGAGCGGATGGAGCGCGCCGCGGCGAGCCTCGTCGGCCCCGCCCGGCACGACGCCGACCTGCGCGCCGGCCTCGAGGAGTCGCTGGTGCGGCCGCTGGCCGCCGTCGTCCGGGAGGTGACCGCCCGGGAGGCCGCCCGCGGGCGCGAGCTCCCGCACGAGCGGGTGGCGCTGCTCGGATCGGTGCTCCAGGCGCTGTGGTGGCAGCGCTACAGCGCCTTCGGCACCGAGCCGATGCGGATGCCCGAGGTCGAGGCGCTGGTCGGTGACGTGCTCATGCCGATCGTCGAGCCGGGCGGCGCGACGGCCTGAGTCCGGTCAGGCCCCGGTCGGGCCGTCGCCGGCCGGACGACCGGTCAGGCGCCCGGTCAGTGCGTGCAGGCACTCCTCCAGGGCGCCGAGCGTGGCCTCGGTGTGCCTGCGCACCTCCGCCTGCTGTGCCTCGTCGGACGGCTCGGCCAGCACCAGCCGGCGGTGCTCGAGCACCAGCACCCGCCCGGCGACCATGAACAGCGCTCCGGTCAGCTCGCTGAGGAACTGCGTGGTCACCGGGTCCGCCGGCGTCCTGCCTGCCGCGAGCAGCTCCCCGGCCACCCGCTGCCAGGCCTGCTCGACGAGGGAGCGCTCGCGTGCCTGCAGGCTCGGGCTGTGCGCCAGCGCCTCCAGGTAGCTGCGGTTCTCCGGCCGCGCCTCCTGCTCCAGCAGGGCGGTGAGGTCGGCCTGCAGGTACTCGCGCAGCGCCGCCGTCGGGTCCTGCCCGGCCGGCCGCTCCGCGACCGCGGCGGCGACCCGCTCCACCCACGGCGTCCGGCCGTCGAAGAAGAGGTCCTCCTTCGTCGGGAAGTGGTTGAACACCGTCTGGACGGCGACGTCGGCGGCCGCGGCGACATCGGCGATCGTCACGCCGTCGAAGCCGCGCTCGGCGAACAGCCGCTGCGCGACGCTGCGGATCTCGGCCCGGGTCTGCGCCTTGCGCAGCTCCCGCCGGCCCCCCGTGGCCTCGGTCACGGCACTCAATCTAGGTGCCCGCCACCGATAGCGGTGGCAGCGGTCTCACCCCGGGGGTGGCGCGCCCCGGGCGGCCGCGCGCAGCCGGTCCTGCGCCGGCGACCAGTCCGCCCACACCGCCGTCGCCCAGGCCCGCACCAGCGCGGGCAGGTCGACGACGTCCAGGTCGGCGGCGAGGTCGGCGATCGTCGTCGTCCAGCGGGCCGGCGGGGTCAGCCCGGCCGGTGCACCGGCGCCGCCTTCGTCGGCGGCCGGGACCCGGCCGTGCTCCAGCGCCAGGCACAACCGCACCGGTGCGGCCGCGGGCTCGCCGGCGACCAGGTGCTGGGCGTCGTAGGCGTCGGTGGCCAGCCGCAGCAGGCCGGCGGCCCGCGGGTCCTGCGCGGCCTCGTCCCGCAGGCCGCGGACGGTGACGGCGAACAGCGCCGAGCAGCCGGCCGAGGCACCCGGGTGCCCGGCGGCCAGCCCGGGGACGACGGCGAGCACCGCCCCGCACCCGGGGCAGGCCGCCGTCTCGGTCGGCCCGGCGGCCGCGCCCGCCGGGTCGCGGATGACGGCGCGGGGGTCGACGGCGCTCACGCCGACCGATCGTGCCGCACCGTGACGCCGTCCGCGGCGCGTGGGTGAGACGGCGCGCGAATGGGCAGGCCCCGGAGATGGCTGAACCCACCATCGCTGTCCTGGACGTCGACGGCACCCTCGTCGACTCGAACTACCAGCACGCCCTCGCCTGGTACCGGGCCCTGCGCTCGCTGGGTGAGACGTACCCGGTGTGGCAGCTGCACCGGCTGATCGGCATGGGCGGTGACAAGCTCGTCGCCGCCATCGGTGGGGACGACGTCGAGGCGCGGATCGGTGACCGGGCGCGGGACCGCTGGGTCGAGGAGGTCGACCTGATGATCGGGGAGATGCAGCCGCTGCCCGGCGCCCGCGAGCTGCTGCTGGCGATCCGGGAGCGCGGGCACCGGCTGGTGCTGGCCAGCTCCGGGAAGCCGAAGCACGTCGAGGCCTTCCTCGACCTGCTGGACGCCCGGGACGTCGCCGAGGACTGGACCACCAGCGGCGACGTCGAGGCCTCGAAGCCCGCGCCGGACCTGCTGCAGGTGGCGCTGCAGAAGATCGGCGCCGACCCGGGCGCGTCGGCGGTGATGATCGGCGACTCGGTGTGGGACGTCGAGGCGGCGAAGAAGGCCGGGATGCCGGCGATCGTCGTCCGCTCCGGGGGCTTCGGGGACGACGAGCTGCGCGACGCCGGCGCGGTCGGGATCTTCGACACCCCCGCCGACCTCGCCGCGGCCCTCGACGACACCCCGCTCGCCTAGGCCCTCGGTCGCGCCGCACCTCCGGGCAGGCGCGCCCCACCTCCAGGCATGGGCGGCTGTGCACCCGGTTCCGGGGCCGGAACCGGGTGCTTGGCTTCCTGTGCCTGCGGGGGCATCGGTCGCGGGCGCTCCCCGCGATGCACCCGGCGGCGTCAGCCGACGACGTCGACGCGGGGAGCGGTGTACTCCGGCACCGCGCACAGCGGCGGGCGCTCGTCGGTGGCGACGGTGGTGCTGCTCGGCACGAACCGCTGCCCGTCGTGCTGGAACTGGGTCAGCAGGCCGCCGGGCTCCAGCCCGCTGCGCTCGGCGCGGGCCAGCAGGGTGGAGACGATCTGGCCGGCCATCTTGCCCAGCGCCTCGTCGGTCTGGTGCGAGTGCTGGCGGGTGCCGAGGTCGACCTGGGCGAGCCCGTTGAGGCCGCAGACGCCGAGCAGGTCGACCAGCAGCCCCACCTCGACGCCGTAGCCGGAGACGAACGGCACCCGCTCCAGCGCGGAGCGGCGGCCGGCGTACTCCCCGCCCAGCGGCTGCACGAAGCCGGCCAGCTCCGGCCACAGGGCGTTGAGCAGCGGGCGGGCGGTCAGCTCGGTGACCCGGCCGCCGCCGGCCGGGCGGTGCTCGCCGTCGACGGTCAGCGGCCGGGTGTAGCAGCCCTTGACGTAGTCGACCCGCGGGTCGGTCAGCAGCGGGATGAGCAGCCCGGGCACGTAGTGGCTGACGTCGCCGAGCAGGTCGGAGTCCATGAAGACGACGAGGTCGCCGGAGGTGGCGGCCACGCCCTTCCACAGCGCCTCGCCCTTGCCGCGGCGGTTGCCGTGCGCGGGCAGCACGTCGGCGGCGGCCACGACGTCGGCCCCGGCGTCGCGGGCGACCTGGGCGGTCGCATCGGTGGAGTCGGAGTCGATGACGACGAGCTCGTCGACCAGCGGGACGCCGTGCACCCAGCGGTCGGCGAGATCGCGGACCAGGGTGCCGACGGTCGCCTCCTCGTCCCGCGCGGGCAGGACGACGCTCACGCGGTGCCCACCGCGGCGCTTGGCCAGCAGGAGGGCATCGACGTCGATCTCGGCCAGCGAGGTGGCCGACGTGGTGCGGTTCTCGAACCAGGCGCGGGCGTCAGGTCGCATCAGCCCACTGTCGGGCACGGCCCCACCCCCTGCACGTCGGCGGGGCGTCGTTCACGTGAACTTCACGCACCCCTGCCGCTCCAGCCTGACGGGCGGCGGCGACGGCGGCAACCAACGCACGGTCGTCCGGTCCCCGGCCGTCGCGGCCCCACTCCTTCCGCCGAAATGGCCATTTCGGCGGAGACGCAGGTCAGGCGGGAGCGGCGACCCGGTCGTCGGCGGGCACCGCCGGCTCGGGGTGCCCGAGGTCGCTGAGCCAGCCGCGCAGCACCCGGTGCAGGTGCTCCGCGCCGACGAGCTCGCCGGGGTCGGCGAAGGACCGCGGGTGCAGCAGGAAGCCGTGCTGCTGCGGCCCGCCCAGGCCGCCGTGCGAGCCCACGTGCGGCTCGAACGGCGACGCCTCGTCGGTCTCCGGGTCGTACCGGCTGTTGACGACCACGTCGGGGCAGTGCGGGAAGCCCGACACCCGGGCGACCAGCGCCGCGGCGTGCTCGCCGTAGTCGGCCAGCGGGTCGGTGCCGATGACCACGCCGCTGTCCAGCCGGTGCAGCCCGTCCCGGCCGAGCACCACCGGCCCGAACTCCGTGGAGTGCACCAGCAGGAACCCGATGCCGGGGTGGTCGACCAGGGTCGGCAGCAGGTGCGGCCAGCGTCGCTCGATGGTCTCCAGCGGCACCCGGCCGGGGAGGTCGGCGAACGACACGTGCGCCATGTGGCCGGAGACGCTGACGACGACCCCGGGGGCCGCGAGGCGCACCGTCCCGTGCTCCCCGGCGGGGGTGGCGCCGGGCTCCGCGGGGGCGACCCGGCCGGCCCGGTCGCGCAGCCGGCGGGCGATCACCCCGCTGCCCTCGGCGAGGGCGGAGGTCACCTGCCAGGCCTCGGCCGACCGGCGGCTGTCCTCGATCGGTGCGGGGCGGCGCAGCCCGAGCAGCCGGCGCCGCGGGGCGGGGGCGACCGGACCGCCGCACAGCCGGCCGACCAGCTGCTCCACGGTCTCCCCGAACCGGTCGGCGAAGGCCTCGCCCTGGGTCTGCCCGTGGTCGGACAGGCAGACCAGGTGGTAGCGGCGCGGGGCGAGCTGGGCGGCCCGCCACAGCCGGCCGATCTGCTGGTCGATGGTGCGCAGCACCTCCAGGCTGTCGAACCGCTCGATGCCCGAGTGGTGGGCGACCTCGTCGTAGCCGAGGAAGTCCGCGTAGACGACGGGGCGGCCGGCGAGCATGTCCTCGAGCAGCGCGTTGACCACGACGTCGCGGGCGATGACCGTCGTGCCGGGCCGGGCGAGCGGGTAGAGGCCGCCGCGGCTGACCCGCGGGCGCACGTCCGCGCGGCGCTGCCGGGCCGCGGCCGACAGCTCCCGGTAGACGTCGACCAGCGACACCGCCAGCGTGCGCAGGGCGTTCACCGGGTTGGCGAAGTAGGCCTGGTAGCCGGCGCCGATGCGGTCCCGCGCCCGCCGTTCGCGCCGGGAACCGCTGGGCACGACGACGGCGAGCGAGCTCATGGTCAGCGAGACGTGCGGGGCGTCGCCGGTGAAGAGGTTGCCCCGCCCGGCGCCGTCCCCGGCGAGCAGGCCGCGGCCGTTCGAGTGCCGGCGCTCGACGTCCGCGGCGTCCTCCGGGCGGGAGACGGCGACGACGCGGCCGCGCTCCTTGTCGTACCAGCGGAAGCCGAGGATGTCGTCGTTCGAGCCATGCAGGATGCCGCAGACGCTGGCCCCGGTCTGCGAGCTCCAGTCGGTGTGCCAGGAGCGCAGCACGTGGCTGTCGGCGCGCAGCCAGGCGGCGAGGGTGGGCATCGACCCGTCCCGGACGGCGCGCCGGGCGACGTCGTACCCGAGGCCGTCGATCTGCAGGAACAGCACGCCCGGTGGGCAGTCGCCCAGGTCGGCGACGCCGCGCCGCCGGCGGGCACGGCGGAAGAAGAGCTCGTCCTCGTTGACCGCCAGCGCGCTGCTGACTCCCCCGGCGACGCCGGCCATGGCGACGGCGACGGCGACGCTGGTCCGGAAGGAGTGCACCTCGACGCCGGGCAGGGCGTGGAAGACCGCCAGGACGCCGGCCCCCAGCAGCAGGAAGCTGCTCAGGCCGAAGGTGAGGAAGGCGACCGGCAGGGTGATCCGGACGACCAGCGGCCACACGACCGCGACCAGCACGCCCAGCAGCAGCGCGGCGACCGGCGGGTGCCACCAGGCCCGCATGGCGAAGCCGGTCAGCCACTGGTCGAGCAGCACCAGCGCACCGGTGACCGCGGCCCACACCAGCAGCAGCCGGGCCAGCGTCCGGCCGCCGCGCAGCACCCGGCCGGACGGCGTCGCCTGGCTCACGGCCGCTCGCAGGCCGCCGGCAGCGGGGCGTCGCCCGATTCCGCTTTCGGCGCCGAAAGCAAGGCGCCCGGGTCCGCTTTCGGCGCCGAAAGCGAGGCGGTGGGGGAGTGGCGGTGGCGGTGGGCGGAGACGAGGTTCAGCACCAGGCCGACGGCGAGCACCAGCAGCGTGGCGATCAGCGTGGCGATCAGCGGGGAGTCGAAGATGCCGCCGCTGACCACCCCGAGCAGCGCGTAGGCCGTCGCCCACGTGGTGGCGGCGGCGAGGGAGGCGGGCAGCAGCCGGCGCCACGGGTAGGCCAGCGCCCCGGCGGTGACCAGCACCGGGATGCGCCCCGCGGGCAGCAGCCGGCCGACGACGACGATCTGCCAGCCGTGCCGGCGGAACTGCTCGCGCACCTCCGCGATCCGCTCGGGGTGCTGGCCGCGGGCCACCCAGCGCACCGCGGCGGGCCCGCCGAACCGGCAGACGGCGAAGGTCGCGACGTCGCCGGTCCACGCGCCCAGCACCGCCAGCAGCAGCACCAGCGGCAGCGCGAGGTGGTCGGTGGTGAGCGCGACCGCGGCGCCCGCGCCGACGACGGCGCCGGTGGGCACCACCGGCACGATCGAGCCGAGCAGCACGCCGAAGAAGACCACCGGGTAGCCGATCGCGCCGGCGTCGGTCCAGTTCACGGCCAGCACCTCCGCGGTCACGGCGGGGTCCCCGCGGGCAGGAGCACCGGGGCGCCGGGCTCGGTCAGCGCGACGGCGGTGGCCGAGCCGGCCGCGGCGACGGCGGCGGCGAACCGCCGCGGCGGCTCGGTGAGCAGCGTCCGCATCCGGGCCCGCCAGGGGCTGGGCAGCCGGGTGAGCCCGGCGAGGGCGAGCGTGCCCCAGTGCACCGGGACGGCGACCCGCGGGCGCAGCAGCCGCACCGCCTCCGCCGCGCGCTGCGGGTCGAGGTGTCCGGGCCCGAGCGTGGGGCCCCAGCCCCACACCGGCAGCGCGGCGACGTCGATCCCCTCGGCACCGAGGTCGGTCATGCCGGGGAACAGGTCGGTGTCCCCGGCGGCGTAGACCGTCGTCCCGGCGCCCTGCAGCAGGTGGCCGACGGCGGGGGCGTGCGGGCCGTGCGTGAGGCGCGGGCCCCAGCGGTGCCCGGCGTGCCGGGCCTCGGTGGCGGTCACGGTCAGCTCGCCGTCGGTGGTGCTCTGCCCGGGGGCGAGCTCATCGACGGCGGTGAACCGGTGCGCGCGCAGCCACGACCCGGCGCCGCGGGGCACCAGCACCGGGGTCGACCGGCCCAGCCGGCGCAGCGAGGGCAGGTGCAGGTGGTCGTTGTGCAGGTGGGAGATGACCACCAGGTCGACGCCGGCCCAGGTCTCCGGCGGCGGCGGCGGGGCGACCCGGCGCACCGGGCCCAGCCCCGCGGTCAGCAGCGGATCGGTGAGCACGGTCCGCCCGGCCAGCTCCACCCGCACGGTGGAGTGGCCCAGGAAGTGCAGGGACGGAGCGGTCACCGGGTCAGTATCGGCGCGGGGAGGCACCCCGGTCACCCCACTTCCGCGTGCGGGCGGGGCGCCGGGAGGGGGGCCACGACGGCCGAGGACGGGTGCCGCAGCAGGGCCGCCACCTGCGCGGCGGTCAGCCCGCTGGGCAGCACGGGCCCGGCGACGGCGACCTCCCCCTGCCGGCGGAGCTCGGAGAGCAGCTGCCGGGAGGTGATCTCCTTGGCCACGGTCGACACCTCGAAGCCGCGGGCGCTGCGGCCGATGGCGCCCAGCAGCTCCAGCGTCCGGTCACGGTCGCCGCCGGCCCACAGGTTGCGGACGTCGACCATGACCACCTCGAGGGGCAGCCGGGCGAGCTGGGCCCACAAGGTCGAGCCCATGCCGTAGTCGTCCAGGCCCAGCCGGACACCCGTGCGCTGCACGATGTGCAGCGCCGGGATGAGCGCGGCGGACGACGTCTGCAGCACGTCCTCGGTGACGAAGAGGGTCAGCCGGGACGGCGCCAGGTCGGCGGCGGCGAGCGCGGCGGCCACCTCGCCGGGCAGCTCGTCGGCGTGCACGAGCCCCGCGGGGAGGTCGACGGCGACCAGCAGCTGGTCGTCCAGGGCGGCGACGTCGGCACACGCACGGGTGAGCAGCCACCGCTGCAGCGCCGGGGTCTGGGCCTGCCGTTCGGCAGCCGCCCACAGCTCGGCGGCGGGCAGCACGCCGAGCTCAGGGTGCACCCAGACGGGCTGGGCGTGCAGCGCGGCCAGGATGCCGGTGTCGCCGTTGGCGATGGTGTCGAAGCGGAGCTGGACGTCGCCGTCGGCCAGCGCGGCGGCGACGGAGCTGGTGGCCGCGGCCTGGGACACCCGGTCCTCGCTGTGCACGCGCCAGCACCCCTTGCCGGCCTGCTTGGCGGCCCGCAGGGCGGCGTCGGCCTGGCGGAAGGCGAGCTGCCCGCCTCCGGGGTGCACCCGGCTGAGGCCCACGCTGGCCCCGACGCTGAAGGTGCGGTCGCCGACCCGGTAGGGCCGGGCGAGCACGTCCACCACCCGCTGGGCGGCCTCGGTGGCGGCGGCCTCGTCGCCGGCCAGCAGCACGGCGAACTCGTCCCCGCCGAGCCGGGCGACCAGGTCGTCGGCGCGCACCAGGCCCTCCAGGCGGCGGGCGACCTCGACCAGCAGCAGGTCACCGGCCTCGTGGCCGGCGGAGTCGTTGACCGCCTTGAACCCGTCGAGGTCGAGCACCAGCAGGGAGCGGTCCCCGGTGGCCGGGGACGCCATCTCCTGGAAGAGCATCGCGCGGTTGCGCAGCCGGGTCAGGTGGTCGGTGAACGCCATCCGCTCCAGCTCGCGCTCGCGGCGCCGGCGGGTCGTGACGTCGCGCAGGTGCAGCACCCGCCGGCCGCTGCCGGGCCGTTCGTGATGGGTGACCTCCAGGTCGCGCGGTTCGCCGCCGGCCGGCAGCACCCGCAGGTGCAGTGGCGGGGTGGCGTCGACGACGGCGGCGGTCAGCTCGCGGGCGACGCGGGCCCGGTCCTCCTCGGGCAGCAGGTCCAGCAGCAGCGGGTGCGGGGCGGCGTCGGAGAGCCCCAGCAGGGTGCGGGCCGCCGGGGAGGTGAACTCCAGGCGCAGGTCGGCGCCGACGATCGCGACGCCGTCGGAGCTCGCCTCGACCAGCCCGCGGAAGTCCTCCTCGCTGCGCACCAGTTCCTGGGCCATCCGGCCGCTCTCCCGGATCCGCAGCGCCGTCCGGACCAGGAGCAGCAGGGTCAGCACGGCGGTGCAGATGATCTCCCCGGCGCCGATGGGCAGGTCCAGGACGACGGCGAGCAGCAGGGTCACCGGGACGCCCACCAGGGCGAGGACGACGATCGCCACGCCGGCGGCGTTCACCCGCGGCACCGGCTCGGTGCTCGCGGCCGGGTCGGTGGGTGCGGGGCCGGTCGGGGCCAGCGCCACGGCCCGCAGGCCGGTGGCCAGGGCCAGCAGGACGGCGACGTCGGAGACGGCGACCAGCGCCCCGGCCGGGACGAGGAACTCCGTGGCCACCAGCGCGGAGCCGAGCCCGATCAGCCCGGTCATCTGGATGATCGCGGTCGCCGACCGGTGCACCGCCTCGGAGGACACCGTGCACAGCGCCCCCACCGCCCCGATCGCGACGGCGGGGTAGAGGCCGTAGGCCAGCACCACCGGCTGCAGGTGCGGCGCGAGCGCGCCGGGGGCCAGCGCGGGGGAGAGCACCAGGACGTCGCCGACGATCACCAGGGCGACGGTGACCGTCAGCCCGTCGACCACCAGGATCGGCCACCGCGCGCCCCGCACCCGGCCGCCGATCAGCGCCGCGCTGACCAGCGGGCCGAGGGCGGCCAGGAGCATGAACGCGTCGGCGGGCCGCAGCCCGTCCGCCGAGGCGCCGTTGCCCGCGGCGGCCAGCACGCTGGCGGCGGCGTAGAGCAGTGCGCTCGCGCCGAGCACCTGCCAGGGCAGCCGGTCACGGCGCTGCATCGCGCGGGTGAGGCGGGCGCAGTGCCAGGCCGCCCAGCTCCCGAAGACGGCGAGCACCACGTCGTCCCACTGGGGCAGGGCGCCGGCCGGGCTGAACGGCAGGGTGACGGCCAGCCCGGCCAGCGTCAGCAGCACGGGCAGCCGCAGCTGCGGTCCCCGGTGGCCGTTCACCCCGTCGCCCCGGGGGTCTCGCGTCCCGCGGCGGTGCCGGCCGCGCCGCGGTCCGCGGGGTCGCCTGCGGCGCCGTCGGGCAGGTCACCCGTCAGGGCCCCGGGAGGCAGCGGGCGGGCGAGCAGGTAGCCCTGGATGAAGCGGTGTCCCATGTCGCGCAGCAGCTGGAGCTCGGCCGCGGTCTCCACGCCCTCGACCACCACGGCCAGGCCCAGGCTGGTGCCCAGGTGCAGCACCGAGGCGCACAGGGCCCGGCGCTGCTGGTCGTGCTCCACGTCGGCGAGGAACTGCCGGTCCATCTTCAGCACGTCGATCGGCAGGCCGACCAGGTAGGCCAGCGAGGACCAGCCGGTGCCGAAGTCGTCGACCGCGATGCGCACGCCGAGGCGGCGCAGCAGCTCCAGGTCGGCGACGACGTGGCCGTCGTCGAGCAGCACGGACTCGGTGATCTCCAGGACCAGCCGCGAGGCGGCCAGCCCGCTGTCCTCCAGCGCGGTCAGCACGTCGTCCACCAGCTCGCCGGTGCGCAGGTGCCGGGCGGAGACGTTGACGGCGACCGCGAGGTCCTCGTGCGGCAGCCCGGCCACCGTCGCGGTGGCCTGGTGCAGCACCCAGCGGCCCAGCTCGGTGATCAGCGCCGACTCCTCGGCCAGCGGCACGAACTCCGCGGGGGAGACCTCGCCGTACACCGGGTGCCGCCAGCGCAGCAGCGCCTCCACCGACGTCGTCCGGTGCAGGGCCAGGTCGACGACCGGCTGGTAGACCAGGTGTAGCTGGTCGGCGGCGAGCGCCTGCGCCAGGTCGGCGCGCAGCGCCTCCTCGCGGTCCTGGTTCATCCGCAGCGCGTCGGAGTGCCGGCGCACCCGGCCGGGGCCGGCCGCACGGGCACTGCGCAGCGCCAGGTCGGCCCGGCGGAGCGCCTCGCCGGCGTCGGTGTCGGAGGGCAGCCAGGTCACGCCGGCGGCTGCGGTCAGCCGCACGGTGCCGCTGCCGGTGAGCACCGGCTCGACGGCCGCGACCAGCCGCCCGGCCACCGTCTCGGCGTCGGCGATGGTGCCCTGCACCAGCACGGCGAACTCGTCGGCGCCGGCGCGGGCCAGCCAGTCGTCGCCCCGCAGGGCACGGCTGAACCGGGTGGTCAGCTCGCGCAGCACGCGCTGGTCGCCGTCCGGGGCCAGCCCGGCGACGCCGAGGACCACCAGGGCGGCGGCTCCCGCCGCGGGGTCCCGGAGCGCGGCGGTCAGCCGCTGGGTGAGCGCGGAGCGGTTGGGCAGGCCGGTGGCCGGGTCGGTGGTGCTGAGGGCGGTGACGTCGAGGTCGGCCGGGCGCGGGGAGGCGGCGCTGACGTCCCGGCAGTACAGCACCAGCGCGCCGACGTCGGGGTCGCCGCGCAGGTCGCGCACCTGGGCCCGGATCAGCCGCCAGCGGCCGTCCAGGTGCTGGATGCGCGCGGTGCGGGTCTTGGTGTCCGTGCCGTCGGGCTGCGGGGCCGCGAGCGCGGCGATCAGGCCGGGTGCGTCGTCGGGGTGGACGGCGTCGGCGATGGCCAGGCCCACGGTGCGCTGCGGGTCCAGCCCGAGCAGCTCGGTGATCGAGGGGGAGACCCACCGCACCCGCAGTTCGTCGTCCAGGATCACGATCGGGTCGGCGCTGCCCCGCACCAGCGTGCGGAAGTACGCCTCGGAGCGGGTGAGGTCGGCGGTGAGCTGCCGCTGCGCCCGCCAGGTCACCGCCTGGTGGACCATCAGCACCCCCAGGCCGACCAGCGCCAGGGCGGTGCCGGTGATCGTCAGGTCCCCGGTGACGGGCACGCTGACCAGCAGCAGGCCGCCGCCGACCACGGCCGTGGCGTGCGGCAGCAGGGCGCCCAGCGCCGAGCTGCTGTGCGGGGCTCCGCTGCGGGCGGGCGCGGAGCGGTCGGTGCGCACGGCGATGCCGACCAGGCAGAGCCCGAGCACGCTGAGGGAGCAGGCGAGGTACTGCACCGGCCCGGGGCCCGACGTGACGGAGGCGAAGCCCGAGGCCACCGAGGCGCAGCACTGCGCCGCGAACACCAGCAGGCCCACCCGCCGTGCGGCCGGCGGGCTGGCCGCGACCAGCAGCAGCGAGCAGCCGGTGCCGATGGCGATGGCGAACAGCAGCGCGAACATGGCGATCGTCCCGGTCCGGGACAGCAGGCCGCTGTCGGCGATGGTCAGCCGGTAGATGGTGTGCACCGTCAGCAGGTCGGCGATGACGAACAGCACCAGCGAGGTGAGCAGCTGGGCGCGGTGCACCCGCAGCCGGCGCAGGTCGATCAGCCGGGTGATCGCCGCCACGACCACCAGCTGACCGGGGATGCTGCCCAGCGCGGTCTGGCCCCAGGGCACCAGCATCCCGGCCACGGCCGCACCGCCGCCGCCGAGGCCGACCGAGAGGGCGTACCAGCGCCAGGCGGCCGGGTGGGCGCTGTGCGCGGCCCCGCGGGCCAGCAGCACGGTGGCCCCGATGATCACCGCGAAGTTGAGCGCGACCGGGGCCATCGGGCCGAGCGCCGGGCCGGCCGCCGCCGTCACCAGTCCGGCGGCGAGCGCTAGCAGCAGCGCACGGCCGAGCCGCGGTGCGGCCGCGGCCCGCCGGGTCGGGGCGGTCACGGCCCGCGCCGGGGCGGCGAGGACTCCTGTGGTCACCTCCCCGTGTTCGGGACCGCGCGGGCACTGCTCCACCGCTGCCGCCGTCTGCTCACCCCTCGGGGGGAGTGGTACGAACGAGGCGTGCAGCCCGCGGATCGACCGGACGGCGACCGGGTGGTGCGCCCCGGGCCGCTGCGGTGGCTGGTGTACGCCTTCGGTGGCCGGCTGCCCGCCCGGTACGGCCCCTGGGTGCTGCACGACACCACCACGCGCACCTGGGCCTGGCGGCACGTGGCGCGGTCGCTGGTGCAGCTCGCCGTCCCGGTCACCCTGGTGCTCCTGCTGGTGCCCGGCCCGTTCTGGATCCGCGGCATGGCCGCCCTGGGCGGGGTGGCGATGGGGCTGATCTTCTCGCTGGCCTACATGACCGAGACCACCGAGCACCGGCTGGTGCGGGCCGGCTACCCCGCCGGCACCGCCGCGGCCGCGCACGACCGGGCGGCGCAGCAGCGGCTGGCGGCGGAGTCGGTGCGCAAGCGGGAGGCCGCGGCCCGCCGGGCGGCCCGGTACCGGGGCGAGCGCTGACGCACGCGCCCGCCGTCGTCGTCCGGTTCCGGGCCGGTGCCGTCTGCCGCTGCTGCGGCGAGGGTTGACCCGGCTGAGGTGAGGGTTGACCCGGCTGAGGTGAGGGTGAGCCGTGCCACAGCGCGGCTCACCCTCCGGTGGGGCGGCTCATCCCTCCCCGCGGCCGTCGTCCGCAGCCGCGCCGGGTGTCGACCCGACTCGCCAGACGGGGGAGTCGGACGCGCGAGGTGCGGGATCAAGTGGCAAGCTCGGCCCCGTGAAGACGTGGCTGGATGCATGGCCGGTGTTCCGGCAGCTGACAGGTCCTGATCCGCTGGGGCGTGGCAAGGCCGCGCGCAGCAAGGCGACCGAAGAGGTGGTCAGCCGCACGGCCACCGCCGACCGGGTGGTGCAGTCGGTCTGCCCGTACTGCGCCGTCGGCTGCGGCCAGCGGATCTACGTGAAGGACGAGCAGGTCGTCCAGATCGAGGGCGACCCCGACTCGCCGATCAGCCGCGGCCGGCTCTGCCCCAAGGGCAGCGCCAGCAAGCAGCTGGTCACCAGCCCGAGCCGGGTCACGACGGTCAAGTACCGCCGTCCGCACGGGACGGAGTGGGAGGACCTCGACCTCGACACGGCGATGGACATGATCGCCGACCGCGTCCTCGATGCCCGCCGCAAGGGCTGGCAGGACGAGGTCGACGGCCACCCCGTCAACCGCACGCTGGGGATAGCGAGCCTCGGAGGGGCGACCCTCGACAACGAGGAGAACTACCTCATGAAGAAGCTCTACAGCGCCATGGGCGCGATCCAGATCGAGAACCAGGCCCGCATATAGCACTCCGCGACGGTCCCCGGTCTGGGGACCTCGTTCGGTCGTGGTGGCGCCACGAACTTCCAGCAGGACCTGGTGAACTCCGATTGCATCGTGATCGAGGGTTCGAACATGGCCGAGTGCCACCCGGTCGGCTTCCAGTGGGTCATGGAGGCCAAGGCCCGGGGCGCGAAGGTCATCCACATCGACCCGCGGTTCACCCGCACCAGCGCGCTGGCCGACCTGCACGTGCCGCTGCGCGCCGGCACCGACATCGCCTTCCTCGGCGGGCTGATCAAGTACGTCCTGGACAACGACCTGGACTTCCGCGAGTACGTGGTCGCCTACACCAACGCGGCGGCGATCCTGCGTGAGGACTTCCAGGACACCGAGGACCTCGACGGCCTGTTCTCCGGGTTCGACCCGGAGACCGGGCAGTACGACGAGACCACCTGGCAGTACGAGGGCGTGAACCTCCCCGCCTCGGCGGGTCAGCGCTCCCCGAGCCAGCCGGGCGGGTCGGCCTTCCGCGAGGGCGGCAGCGACCGCCCCGACGACGCTGCCGACGACGGCACCGACGACGAGACCGAGGGCGTCAAGGAGGCCGACCAGCAGCAGGGCGCCCAGGGGTCGGCCGACATCCACGGCAGGCCGGAGCGGGACGAGACGCTGCAGCACCCGCGGTGCGTCTTCCAGGTGCTGAAGCGGCACTACGCCCGGTACACCCCGGAGATGGTCGCCGACATCTGCGGCATCGAGCCGGAGGTGTTCCTCAAGGTCGCCGAGTGGGTCACCGCCAACAGCAACCGCGACCGGACGACGGCGTGGGTCTACTCGGTGGGCTGGACGCACCACACCGTGGGCGTGCAGTACATCCGGACGGCGTCGGTGCTGCAGGCGCTGCTGGGCAACATGGGCCGCCCGGGCGGCGGGATCCTGGCGCTGCGCGGGCACGCCAGCATCCAGGGCTCCACCGACATCCCGACGCTGTTCAACATCCTGCCCGGCTACATCCCGATGCCCCACGCCCAGCAGCACACCGACCTGGACAGCTTCTGCTCCTCCGCCGACGACCGGATCGGCTTCTGGGGCAACATGCGCTCCTACACGGTGAGCATGCTGAAGTCCTGGTGGGGCGACGCCGCGACGGCGGAGAACGACTTCGCGTTCAACTACCTGCCGCGGCTGACCGGCGACCACGGCACGTACACCACGGTCGCCGACATGATCCAGGGCAACGTGCCCGGCTACTTCCTGGTGGGCGAGAACCCGGCGGTGGGCAGCGCCAACGGGCGCATGCAGCGCTTCGGGCTGGCCAACCTGGAGTGGCTGGTCGTCCGCGACCTGCAGATGATCGAGTCGGCGACGTTCTGGAAGACCGCCCCGGAGATCGAGACCGGTGAGCTGGTCACCGAGGACATCGCCACCGAGGTCTTCTTCATGCCCGCGGCCACGCACGTGGAGAAGGAGGGCACCTTCACCCAGACGCAGCGGCTGCTGCAATGGCGGCACAAGGCGGTCGAGCCGCCGGGCGACTGCCGCAGCGACCTGTGGTTCTACTTCCACCTGGGCCGCAGGCTCCGGGAGAAGCTGGCCGGCTCCACCGACCCCCGGGACCGCCCGCTGCTGGACCTCACCTGGGACTACCCGACGCACGGGGAGATCGAGGAGCCCAGCGCCGACGCGGTGCTCCGGGAGATCAACGGCTACGGCCCGGACGGCGAGATGCTGTCGACCTACCTGGACATGAAGGACGACGGGTCGACCACCGGTGGCTGCTGGATCTACACCGGCGTCTACGCCGACGGGGTGAACCAGGCCGCCCGGCGCAAGCCCGGCCGGGAGCAGGACTGGGTCGCCGCCGAGTGGGGCTGGGCCTGGCCGTCGAACCGCCGGGTGCTCTACAACCGCGCCTCGGCCGACCCCGACGGCAAGCCGTGGAGCGAGCGCAAGGCCTACGTCTGGTGGGACGAGGAGGCCGGCAAGTGGACCGGTCACGACGTCCCCGACTTCGAGGCCACCAAGCGGCCGGACTACGTGCCGCCGAAGGGCGCGACCGCGCAGGCCGGCCTGGGCGGTGCCGACCCGTTCGTCATGCAGGCCGACGGGAAGGCCTGGCTGTTCGTGCCGGCGGGGCTGGCCGACGGCCCGATGCCGGCGCACTACGAGCCGGCCGAGTCGCCGGTGGAGAACGCGCTGTACGGCCAGCAGGCGAACCCGGGCCGGGAGGAGATCCACGCTGCGTACAACCGGGGCAACCCGCCGCGCAGCGAGGTCTACCCGTACGCGATGACCACCTACCGGCTGACCGAGCACCACACGGCCGGTGGGATGAGCCGCACGCTGCCCTACCTGTCCGAGCTGCAGCCGGAGTTCTTCGTCGAGGTCAGCCCGCAGCTGGCCGAGGAGCGTGGGCTGGAGAACGGCGGCTGGGCGACGCTGATCAGCGCCCGGACGGCGATCGAGGCCCGGGTGCTGGTCACCGAGCGGATCCGGCCGATGAAGCTGAAGGGCGGCCAGGTCGTCGAGCAGATCGGCATCCCCTACCACTGGGGTGAGCAGGGTCTGTCCACCGGCGACTCCGGCAACGACCTGTTCGGCGTCGTGATGGACCCCAACGTGCACATCCAGGAGACGAAGGTCGGCACCTGCGACATCCAGCCCGGGCGGCGTCCGCGCGGCAAGGCGCTGGTGCAGTACGTGGAGGACTACCGGATCCGGGCGGGCGTGCAGTCGGGCCTGATCCCCAGCGGCGGCCGGGTACCGATCGAGGAGGGGACGAGCTGATGCGGCTCGACCCGATGGAGGAGGAGCGCTCGTGACCACCGTCAGCTCGGCGAGCCCGGCGCTCACCGGCAACGACCCGGCCAACCGGCTGTACGGTCCGCTGCCCGACGTGAGCGGGGAGGCAGGGTACGAGGACGACCACCCGGCGCGGGTGGGCTTCTTCACCGACACCTCGGTCTGCATCGGCTGCAAGGCCTGCGAGGTCGCCTGCAAGGAGTGGAACACGCTCCCGATGGACGACTCGCACGGCAACCGGGACGCGATGGGCCTGTCCGGGATGTCGTACGACAACACCGGCATGCTCGGGGCCAACTCCTGGCGGCACGTCGCCTTCGTCGAGCAGAGCCGGGCGGTCGACCTGCCGATGCCCACGATCGGGCTGCCGGGGGCGGAGGGCGCGGGCAAGCACGGCGAGAGCCAGGCCCCGGGTGACGCGCACGCCACGTCGCACGGTGGCAACGCCGACGGCGGGCTGACCGCGCAGTCCAGCGTGCTCAACGCCGAGGCGCTCAGCGAGTTCGACCCGCAGACCGGGCACTCGGCCGACCGGGAGATCCGCTGGCTGATGTCGTCGGACGTGTGCAAGCACTGCACGCACGCCGGCTGCCTGGACGTCTGCCCGACCGGGGCGCTGTTCCGCACCGAGTTCGGCACCGTCGTGGTGCAGGGCGACATCTGCAACGGCTGCGGCTACTGCGTGCCGGCCTGCCCCTACGGCGTGATCGACAAGCGCAAGGACGACGGCCGGGTCTTCAAGTGCACGATGTGCTACGACCGGCTCACCGACGGGCTGCAGCCGGCCTGCGCCACCGCGTGCCCGACCCAGTCGATCCAGTTCGGTGACCTCGACGAGCTCCAGGCCCGGGCCGACGCCCGGCTGGCCACGCTCAAGGAGCAGGGCGTGGAGACCGCCCGGCTCTACGGCCGCGACGAGAACGACGGCGTCGGTGGCGCGGGGGCGTTCTTCCTGCTGCTCGACGAGCCGGAGGTCTACGGGCTCCCGCCGGACCCGATCGTCACCACCCGCGACCTGCCGTCGATGTGGAAGCACGCCGTCGGCGGGGCGGCCATGGTGGTCGGGTTCGCGCTCACCGCCGTGCTCGGCTCGCGGAAGGGGCCGCGTCGATGACCGAGGGACTCGTGACGCCGGGTGCCGGCTGGCGGCGGGCCGACGGCCCGCCGGCGCAGGCGCGGGAGAAGAAGCGCCGCAAGGGCGGCCGGCGCGGCGGGAGCCGCGACGGCGACCCCACCGTCGACGAGGCCGAGTTCACCTCGTACTACGGCCGGCCGATCATCAAGCCGCCGGTGTGGAAGACCCCGGACGTGCCGCTCTACCTGTTCCTGGGCGGTGCCGCCGGTTCGTCCGCGGTGCTCGGGGCGATCGCCGACGCCAGCGGGCGCCCGACGCTGACCCGGGTCGCGCACTACACCGCCGGTGGTGGCGCGCTCGCCTCGGTGGGGTGGCTGATCCACGACCTGGGCCGGCCGGAGCGGTTCCTGCACATGCTGCGGGTGCTGAAGCCGACGTCGCCGCTCTCGGTGGGCTCGTACATCCTCGCGCCGTTCAGCGCGCTGACCGCGGCGACCGCGGGCCTGCAGCTGCTGGAGGCCTTCCCCGGCCTGCAGAAGTTCGGGCTGCGGCGGATCTCCCGCTGGTTCCCCGCCCTGGAGAAGCTGACCGGCGCGAGCTCCGCGGTCTTCGGCGGCCCGATGACCACCTACACGGCGGTGCTGCTGGCCAACACCGCGGTCCCGTCGTGGCACGCGCCGTACAAGGAGCTGCCGTTCGTCTTCGCCGGCTCGGGGATGGCCGCCGGTGGCGGCATCTGCATGGCGTTCACCCCGGTCGCCGAGGCGGGGCCGGCGCGGAAGATGGCGGTCGCCGGTGCGGCGGTCGAGCTGGCCGCGATGCACAAGGTCGAGCACGACCACGGCATCGTCGGCGAGCCGTACCAGGTGGGCTACGCCGGGAAGCTGATGAAGGCGGCGAAGGCCTGCACCGCCGGCGGCGCCGGCCTGACCGTGGTGGCCGGCCGCACCCGGGTGGGGGCGGCCGTGTCCGGTGCGCTGCTGGCCGCCGGCTCGCTGCTCACCCGGTTCGGCGTCTACGAGGCCGGCATGGCCAGCGCCAAGGACCCGAAGTACACCGTCGTCCCGCAGCGCGAGCGGATCGCGGCCCGCGAGGCCGGTCGAGGCGCCACGATCGACGGCACCGAGGGCAACGTCCGCCACACCGGTGAGGCCAGCACCATCACCCGCTGAGGACGCGGTCGACCTGAACTGCCCCGCACCGCCGCTGGTGGTGCGGGGCATTTCGCCGTCCCGGGGCCAGTCAGGCGACCAGGTCCTCGGCGGTGGGCGCCGGGCTGGCAGCCGGCGTTCGCGCCCGGGTGGCGGCCGGCGCGGGTGCCGGTGCCGACGGGTCCTCGACCGGCACGGTCCACTCGATCTCGTCGATCCGACGCAGCGTGCGGCCGATGAACGGCCCCACCAGACAGATCAAGCCGACCCAGACGATGAGCAACCAGACCCACCACGTCATCTCGCACCCCGTGCTCGTAGGAGCCGCAGCGTGGCGGACCGCAGTTGGTCGGGGCAACGGATCCGGCGCGGTGTCATCCCGACGGGTGAGGCTGCCCGGCGGGCGCGCTCATGGCGTGGCTGCTGCCGCCGGCCGGACGCCGCCCTATCCTCCGGGGGTGCACACCCAGATCAGCCGCCGGACCGTCCGGTGCGCTGCGCCCACTGCGTTCGCCGGTGCCGTGCCCGCGCGTCAGCCAGGCGCCCGATGAGCTGGGCGACCTGCCGGTGCGGCCATCCGAGGACGGCGCACCAGCACTACCGTCGGGGCACCGACTGCGCGTTGTGTGACTGCCCGCACTTCCGCCGTGCGCTGCCCTCGCCGTTCCGGCGGAGCTGATTCACGCTCGGTGGAGCAGTCCGGACGTGCGCCGTCCGGCCGACAGGTGTCGTACGCGTGAGGTCCCTGTGACGGACGGGTCCCGTGCGGCGATCGCCCTGGTCACCCACCCGACCGGGTGCCTACGGTTCGGGCGTCGATCGAGGGCGGGGTGAGCGCGTGTCGCGCAGATGGTCCAGGAGAGCGCGCCGGGTGTCGCTGTCGCGCCGCCGGTACTCCGGGGTGCTGCGCGCTCTGGTCGCCATGGGCGGTTGTGCCGTCCTGACCGGCGCGGCGCTGCACACGGCTCCCGGGACTGAGGCTTCCGCGGCTCGGCCCGAGGTGGTCGTGGACGCCGGCGCCGCCCCGGTCACCGGCGCCGCGCCGACCAGCGGGTCGGGGTGGGCGAGCGGGGGAGGAGCCGTGTCGGACGACGTCGAGGGGGTGCCCAACCGCCCTGGCCAGGTGCCCGCGCGGGGCACGTCCGTGCCGGTTCCCGTCCCCGCGGGCACCCCGACGCCCGCGGTGCCCATGCCGGACCCGCAGGCAGCTGCTCCCGCGCCCTCATCGGTGGCCGACGGTCCCGCCGTCGTGGCGCCCGCCCGGCCCGTCGCAGGTGGTACGACCACGACACGGCTGACCGCCGGCCGGGCCGCGGTGCAGGAGTTCGACACCGACGTGGCACTGGGCGCATGGCCGGGTGACGGTTCCGCGCCCTCCGCCTATCCGGGGATGCTCAGCTACCGGGACGGCAGCGAGGCCACCAACGGGGCCGGGGGGGCCGAGGGCGTCTATCACCCCTCGAAGGTGCTCAGCGTGCACGACGGCGTGCTCGACTGGTGGTGCCGGGATGCGAAGGCCGCGGCGGTCCTGCCGTTCGGCTACGAGGGCTTCACCCATGGCACCTACACCGTGCGGATGCGCACCGACGACTTCGCCGGCTACCACATCGCCTTCCTGCTGTGGCCGACCTCGGACCGGTGGAGCCACGAGCTCGACGGGCCGGAGGGGGAGACGTCCGACGCGCACCCCTACCCCGCGGTGCTGCAGGGAACCGACCCGGTCAGCTTCGCCCCGACGCAGCGGGTGGTCACGCCGGCCTCGTGGCACGACCCGGTCATGCACGACTACACCTGGCAGTGGGGTCCGGGCTTCGTCGCGTTCTACCAGGACGGCGTGCAGGTGACCCGGGTCACCACGAACGTGCCCGACGAGCCGATGCGACCGGTTCTGCAGGTCGAGTGGTCGAACTCCGGTGAACGCCCCGACCCAGCGGTCTCGGGGCACGTCTACGTCGACCGCATCTCCTACGACCCCAGGTGGACCATCCCGGTCGCGTGACCCGGGTGGCGGGCCCGGATGTCATCCGCACGGATGGCATCTGGCCACTCGAGGGCGGCGAAGACGGCGGTGCGGCTGCGGGGCGTGGTAGACGAGGAGTCGTGCACCCCACGAACTGCGCCTGCGCCGGCGGTCCGCTGAGCGCCGGACGCCTGCTGGGGGCGGCGGCGTGAGCGCTGTGGCCCCGCCGCCGGCGATCGAGCCCCGGACGGACGCCCCGGCGCCCCGGAGGCCGGCGCTCTCGCCAGTCGACCACTGGCTGTCCGTGGTGGCCGTCCTCACCTCATTGCTCGCGCTGGTCGCCATGGTCGGGCTATCGCAGGTGGGCGGGACGGCGTCCAGCGCCATCCGCGGGGTGTTGGTGCTGCTGTTCTGGATGACGGGGCCGGGCGGTGCGCTGCTGGCCCGCCTGCGGCTGACGCCCCTGACCAAGGTGGCGCTGACCCCACTGGTCGGGCTGGGGCTGCTGCTGGTCCTGGGCAGCGTCGGCACCTGGACCGGGGTCTGGGTGCCCAGCGCGGCCACGGCGGCCGTGGCGGTGCTGGTGCCGACCGTGGCCAGGGCTCAGCTGCGGGGCCTCGCGTTCCGGCTCCCCCGGTTCCCGAGGCCGCGGCGCAGCACCGTCGTCCTGGGCGTGCTGCTGCTCGCCTCGCTCGGTGCGTGGGTCGCCGCGCTACCGGCCGTCGACGACGCCGCCCCGTCGGTCTACGGGTTGATCGTCTCCGGTCCGGTCGCGCTGCCGCTGTCCGTCGCCGGTGTCACCCTCGTCCTGGTGGCCGGGATCCGGCTCCGTCGTCCCGGTGTCGTCGCCGCTGCGGGCGCCGGGTTCGTCGTGGTGCTGCGGGCCACCGCCTCGGTGGTCGGTGCGGTGCCCACGGAGGCCTGGACCTACAAGCACGTCGGAGTCGTCGTCGAGCTCCAGGAGCAGCACCACCTGCTGGCCGGCAACGACATCTACATGCACTGGCCGGCGATGTTCGCCGGTGCCGCCTGGTTCAGCGACGCCACCGGCGTCGCGCCGCTCGACCTGGCCCGCTGGATCACGCCGCTGGTCCACGTGCTGTTCGCCCTGCAGGTCGCGGCGCTGGCCCGCGTGCTGGGCGCTGACGTGCTGGGCACCGCCACGGCCGGGGCGCTCGCGGTGGTGCTCAACTGGGTGGGGCAGGACTACTTCGCCCCGCAGGCGATCGCCATCTGCCTGGCCGGTGGCTTCCTGCTCGCCCTGGTGCAGTCCCGGGGCAGCCGCACCCACGCCGTCCTGGCCGTGGCCCTGTTCGCGGTGATCGTCCCCACGCACCAGCTCACGCCGTTCTGGCTGCTCGGCGTCGCCGTGGTGCTGGCCGTGTTCCGCCGGGTCCCGTGGCTGCTCCCGGTCGTGCTGTTGCTGGTCCTGGTCGGCTACGTGCTGCCGCGCTACGACGTGGTGGCCTCCTACGGGTTGTTCACCGGGTTCGACCCGGTGGGCAACGCCGCCAGCAACGTGCCGGTGTCGGAGGGCGCCGGTCAGGCGGTCGGGAGCCTGTTCGCCCGCGGGGCGGCCGCGCTGACCTGGCTGTCCACCCTGCTGGTGCTGGCGGCGCGCCAGCACCGGATCGGCTGGCGGCGGCTGTTCCGGTCGGAGGGGGTGCTGGTGCCCGGGATCGTGGCGTTCGCCCCGTTCGCGATCCTCGGCGGCCAGAGCTACGGCGGTGAGGCCGTCCTGCGGGTGGTCCTCTACTCGACCATCGGCTGCGCGGTGGTGCTGGGGCCCGCGCTGGCCCGGCTCCTGGCCCGGCCGACGGGGCGCACCGGCAGCGCGGTCCCGGCGGCCGCGGGGGTGTGGGTGCTGGTCGTCGTGGCGCTGGCGTCCCAGACCACCTACGGAACGTGGTCGCTGAACCTGATCCGCCCGGCCGACGTGGCCGCCGCCCGATGGCTCGCCGAGGAGCACCCGGACGACCTGGTCATCCCCGTGCTGTGGAACTGGCCCGGGCGCATCGCCTTCGACTACCAGCGGTACTCGGGTGAGAACGCGACCACCGACGCGTCCCTCGACTCGTTGCTGCGGGTGCTGGCCACCGAGACCGGCCAGGACCCGGACGAGCCGACCCTGGACGCGCTGGCGCAGGTCGTGCGTGCCCGGCCGGCGAGTGGGGTCTGGCTCGTGACCACCGGGACCATGCGGACCTGGGACGAGTACTACCGCGAGTTCGTGCCCGGCTCCTACGCACAGCTGCTCGCCGACGTCGAGGACAGCCCGGACTGGGAGTTGGTGCGGACCGACGGCGACGTGCGGGTCTGGGCGTGGAGCGCCGGGACGGACTGACCGTCCCTCATGTCGGCACGTGCACGGTGACCCAGTCCACCTGCACGTGGCCGGCGGCGTCGGCCGGCGGCTCGCCGAACGCGGTCTCGGTCTGGAGTACCCAGTGCATTGGGGTGCGGGGACTGCTCGGTGAGGAGGCGACCTCTCGGCCGTCGAGGGAGAACGTGACGGCGTCGGCGGCCCACTCGATGGTCGCCACGTGCCAGTCGGCGAAGTCGGCCAGCCCCTCGGTCCTCAGGTCGAACACCCCCGGTGACCCGACCAGCAGGTTGGCCGCGTAGAACTCGCCGTCCAGCTCCCCTTCGGGGAAGTCGACCTCCCCCTCGGCCCAGACGTCGGAGTCGGGCCACAGCAGCCACGCGGTCTTGTACCCGGGCACGGGGTCGGCGCGGAACCGGACGCTGAACCGGCCGTGGACCAGTCCACCCCACCGTCCGCCGACCAGGGGTACCGGCGCGGCCACCAGCGGCACGCCGGCCTCGGTGCGCAGGTACATGTCCAACACGCCGTCGGCCACGGAGACGACCCGGCTGGTGGCGTACCAGCCGGTACCCGCGGTGTCGGCGAAGCCCTCGTACCCGGTCCACCGGTCACCGTAGGCGCGACCCGGGAAACCGCCCAGGGGGACGTCGGCGCCGAACTCCTCGGCGAAAACCAGCTGCCACCCCGGCAGGTCGCCGGGGCCCGGGGCGCCGGTCGGTACCGAAGCCACCGGGCCGGCGACCAGCAGGAGGGCGCTCAGGGCGGCCGCCGCGGCCCGCGGGCCGGCGCGGCCGGGCCGGGTGACCGGCTGCCGGCGCGGGCACTGCGTCGCCGCCGCGGGGGAGGTCATGGCCTGTTGTAGCCCGGCCCGGTGGCCGGCAGCGCGTCCGGGGCCGGACGATCACCCCATCGGACCACGCCCGGCCGGGTGCCGTGGTCGCGGGCTGGCGACGCCTCATGGGTCCCCTCGCCCGACCCCGTGCCCGCCTCGGGTCGGAGGCTCACTCCTCCCAGGTCACGCCGCTCCGGAGCACACGAGCGGGCACGCCCCCCACCATGGTCCCGGGCGGCACGTCGCTGGTGACGACCGCACCGGCCGCGACGATCGCGCCGCGTCCGATCGTCACGCCCTTGAGCACCATCGCGCGCATCCCGATCCACGCGTGGTCCTCGATGCGGATCGGGGCGGTCATCGGCTTGCCGTCGACCGCGTGGTCGTCGCTGTCGCGCAGCACGGCCCCTTCCGCCACGAGCACGCCGCGCCCGATGCTGATCGACTCGTAGCAGTTCACCCGGACGTCGTTGCTCATGCCGCTGCCGTCGCCCAGCTCGAGTCGGGCGCCCGGGTTCACCTCGACCCGCGTGCCCGAGCAGATGCCGAAGAAGCCGGGCACCTCGACATGCGCTCCGCGGTGGACCAGGAAGTGGCCCGGGAAGAGCCTGGCCCCGCTGTGCCACTGGTAGCCGAGGACCAGCCTGCCGCCCTCCTGGACCCGTACGGCGCCGGTCCGGGCGATGCGCACCCTGGTGCGGCGGAAGCACAGGACCCGGCCCCGGCTACGGAGCGCGATGCCTGGCTTGAGGCGCACCAAGTCACGCGGTGAGATCACCCCGTGACCGTAGGGGGCGTGACCGACCCCGTCCTTCGCACGGGCAGGCGCACACCTCGGATGGGTGACGGCAGCAGTTGCCGGTGACGACTCGGCGGTAGCGTGCGCCAGCCGGCTGCGGGATCGCCGTCTGCCCGGCCACGACGGGAGAGATGACGTGACGTCCCAGCACTCCGGCACCGCGCACGGCACCGGTCCGACGCCCCCCTGGGGTGCGACCTGGTGCCCCGAGCTGGAGCTGTCCGGCGATCCCGGACTCCGCTCGGTGATCCCGTTCGCGGGGCAGCCGCACGCCCGCGTGCTGGTACGCCTGCACGGTGACCCGGTGGGCTACCTGCCGATCCTCACCGGAGGGACGGAGCCGACGCCGGCCGACGTGGCCCGGCTGGCCGCCGAGCGGTTCCACGCCGAGGTGTCGGCGCACCTGGCCGCCGAGGGCACCGAGTGGTCCGGCGGCGGGGTGCCGGCGCCGCGGCCGGGGTGCCCGGCCCTCGCGGACGACGACACCCTCGTCTCGGTGGTCGTCTGCACCCGGGACCGCGGCAGCGTGCTGGGCGCCTGCCTGGAGCGGCTGCGGGCGCTCACCCACCCGCGGCTGGAGGTGGTGGTGGTCGACAACGCCCCCAGCGACGGCAGCACCCACGAGCTGGTGACCGCGCTGGCCGCCGAGGACCCCCGGTTCCGGTACGTCGTCGAGCCGCGCCCGGGGCTCTCCTGCGCGCGGAACAAGGGGCTGGCCGAGGCGCGCGGGGACGTCATCGCCTACACGGACGACGACGTCGCGGTCGACCCCGGCTGGGTGCAGGGGCTGCTGCGCGGGTTCGCGCGGGGTGCCGACGTCGGCTGCGTGACCGGCCTGGTCGCCACCGCCGGGATCGACACCCCCGAGGAGGCGTACTTCGACGCCCGCGCCGTCTCCTGGTCCTCCCGGCTGCGCCCCGAGCAGTTTGACCGGGCGGGCACCGGCCGGGACGGCGACGTGCTCTACCCCTATTCGGCCGGCGTGTTCGGCACCGGCGCGAGCCTCGCCTTCGACGCGGCCTTCCTCCGGGACCTCGGCGGGTTCGACGAGGCGCTGGGCGCCGGTTCCCCGACCAAGGGTGGGGAAGACCTCGACGCCTTCCTGCGGGTGCTGCGGGCCGGTCGGGTGATCGCCTATGAACCGTCCGCCGTCGTCTGGCACCACCACCGCGCCGACCCGGACGGACTGCGCCGGCAGGTGTTCGGCTACGGCACCGGGTTGGGCGCCTTCCTGACCAAGTGCCTGCTGCAGCCGGGTACGCGGGGGGAGCTGCTCCGCCGCATCCCGGTCGGGATCGCGCGGATGGGCGCGATCCGAGCGCAGACCGACGAGCGGTTGCCCGCGGGTGCCGCCGCCCCGGGGGGCGCCCTGCTCCGCGAGCTCGCCGGTCTGGTGGCCGGGCCGGTGCTGTACCTGCGCGCGCGGCGTGCCGTGGCGTCGGCTCAGCCGCGCCGGGCGCGCAGCCGGGCCAGCGCGTAGCTGCCGGCGGTCAGGGCCGTCCCCTCGACGATCGTCCAGGCGCGCGCCGCCCCCGAGGGGTCGCCGCGCAGCACGTCGGCGAGCCCGCGGAGCACGCCCCGGGGGAGGGTGCGGACCACGTAGCCGCGTTCGGACTGCAGCGCGGCGTCCTGCCCGGCGAGCCGGCTGACCACGGCCTTGGACCGGCCCTCGCCGCGGCACCGGCGGCGGAAGTAGGCGCGGGTCACCCGGTCCGGCGACACCTTGTGCCGGCACTCGGCGGACGGCGCCAGCACGACGCGGCTGCCGGGCTGCTCCCGGCGGGCGCGGATGGCGAACTCGGTCTCCTCGCAGCCGGCGGCGTCGGCACCCATCCGGCCCATGTCGGGGTCGAACCCGCCGGACCCGAAGGAGTCCCGGCGGAAGCTCATGTTCGCGCCGATCGGGTTGCGGATCTCCGCCGGGCCGGTCGGCAGCCCGGTGTAGCTGCAGCCGACGACCCAGAGGAACTCGTCGGGGAACCAGGACGGCCGTGGCGCCTGCCAGTCCGGCACCACGTGCCCGCCGACGCCGATCACCGCCGGGTCGCGGTAGGCGGCCAGCATCTCCTCGGCCCACGTGGGGGCGGCTACCGCGTCGTCGTCGAGGAAGGCCACCACGTCACCGGTGGCCGCGGCCGTGCCGGTGTTGCGTGCGCCGGACAGGCCCCGCGGACCGCTGCTCGGCAGCACCGTCACCGCCGGGAACTCCGCCCGGGCCCGGGCCAGCAGCAGGTCGTTGTGGTCGATGACCAGCAGCACCTGGTCCAGGGGCCGGGTCTGGGTGAGCAGGCTGGTGACCGCCTCGGCCAGGGCGGACCAGCGGTCCAGCGTGTAGGCGCAGACCACCCCGGTCACCGTGGGGGTCGCCGGCTCGGCGGCGGGGGTCGTGCGGGTGGGCTGCTGGTCGGTCACCGGTCTCCTCGCGGGACGGGGGAGGTCGCGGGCAGCCAGAGGCTAACCGTGCGCACCGTGGTCGGGGCTCTCCGCAACGGGTGAGCGGCGGGTCGGGGGTGGTGCGACGCGGTGGTCGCGCGCCCGGCGCCGGACGGCGAGGGCGGTGACGACGACGAGCGCAGCGGCGTAGGCCCCCCAGGGGATCCGCACGCCGGTGTCGGCCAGGGGCCACAGCAGCGGCACGCCGGGCCCGATGGCGACGTCGCGGGCCAGGTGCAGCAGCACGCCCAGGGCGAGGGCGAGCAGCGGCCGCCGCCACCGCCGGGACGCGGCGCCCAGGAGCGCCAGCGCGGCGACGGTGAGCAGCGCGTGCGTCACCGGCCGCCCTCCGGGGGTCGCCGTGGGCCCGCCGAAGAGGTACAGCGGGATGTGGTCCAGGTCGATGGCCACCGCACCGGCCAGCACCCACCCGGTCGGCACCCGGTCCGAGAGCCAGGGCGCCGCGGTGAGCACGAGCCACGCGGTGATCAGGTGCGCCGGCTCGTCGAGCAGGCCGATGACCGGGATCGGCCAGTCACGCCCGGCGGCGATCGCGTCGAGCGCCACCAGCGCGGACAGCGCGACGACCGGCCATGCCACCGGCAACGCCGACCGGCGGGGCTCGGCTCGGTGCCGGGCCCCGCCGGTCGCCGACATGCTGGTCAGGCGGAACGGGTGGCGGCGCCGTCGGCGGTGGCCACCGGCTCGGCCGTCACCGTGGCGGAGATGAGGGCCGTGTTGGGCGTGAAGGCCACGTTCGGCGTGCGCGCCAGGCTCGCCGGCGCGACCTCCTGACGCGGCTCGGGGACCGCGACGGCGCCCCCGGACACGGCCACCTCCGCGAGGTAGGCGGGTTCGGGCTTGCGGCCCTTGCCGTTGAACCGCTCGACGACCAGGGCGCGCAGCACGCGCAGACCGTCGCGCCAGGTGTTGAGGTTGCTCTGGCCGTGCAGCCGCTTGAACTCGTAGCTGGGCACCTCGACGATCCGCAGGCCGGCCTTGGCGACCCGGGTGTTGATCAGCGTCTCGATCTCGAAGCCGTCGCCCCACAGCTTCCCGGTGCGGCGGCGGTCGGAGTGGTCGAGCTCGAGCGCGGCGATGCAGCGGGACCAGAAGGCGTTGTAGCCGTAGCAGAGGTCGGTGTACCGGGTGCCGAACAGCGTGTTGGCGACCCGGTTGAGCCACCGGTTGCCCCAGGCACGCACCCGGGTGATGTCGGCGCTGCCGCCCCCGTTGGCGAACCGGGTGCCCTTGGCGAAGTCGGCGCCGCCGACCAGGGCGGCGACGAAGTCCTCGATCTCACGCGGGTCGGCCGAGCCGTCGGCGTCGAGCATGACGACGATGTCGCCGGTGACGGCCGCGAAACCACAGCTCATGGCGTTGCCCTTGCCGCGCCGGTTCTGCAGCACGATCTTCACGTCGTCGCGCAGGGACTGCGCCACCGCGACCGTGTCGTCCACGCTGTGGCCGTCGACGACGATCACCTCGTGTACGTCGGCGGGGAGCAGGCCGAACACGTGCGGGAGGTTCTTCGCCTCGTTGTAGGTGGGGATGACCACGCTCACCCGCGGCGGGGAGGTGGGCCCGACCGGAGTACGGGGGTGCAGGTCGATCACCGTGGGACGGCTCATGCCCGGGTCCTCTCGTAGGGGGCACGGGTCCGGTTTCGCCTCTGCTCTCCGCCGGGCTATGGCGACCACGTGTGCGCCCGGCGGGTCATCGCTCACCCGTTGTGCGTGGTAGTGCTGCGCGGCTCCGACCGGTTCCCGGGACGTCGTCGTCCTCGGCGGCCTGGCCGCGACCGGGGGACGGTGACTCTGCGTCGCCGCGGTGGTCAATTCCTATCGGGATCTCGTGGATCTTGTCCACCCTCGGTGCTCTCCTTCACCCCGCCGGGTGCTCATCGCTCACCGTGGGTCACCCGAGTGGTGGGTGTGTGGCCCGGCGGTGGCTCCCTCGCCGTCGCGGTCGCCCACCTGCCGGGTGACCGGCCGGACGTCCGCCGAGCGGGGAGCCGCCACCTGCCCCGGCCGGGTGACGGGCGCACGCCGGGAGCCGCACGTGGGGCGGTCGCCCTCTTAACCTGACCGGCGAGCGAACGGGCCGGCTCCTCCGGCTGGTCGAGGAGAGGTGGCATCCGGTGGTCGAGCCAGCTGGCGGTCCGGTCGAGACCGGACCGGGACGCGAGCGACCCCGCGCCGCGGACGGAGGTTCGCCGGAGGGGCAGACGTCGGTGCTGTTCGGCCGCGGGCTGCTCTACGTCGCCGTGTGGTCGCTCCAGCTGCTCAGCTCGCTGCTCGTCTCCCCGGTGCTGGCCCACCTGCTCCCCGCGGTCGAGTTCGGTCAGCTCGCCTCGGCCATCGCGCTGCACCAGGTGCTCGTCGTGCTGGCCGTGGTCGGGCTGGACCAGGCACTCGTGCTGCTCCGCGCAGAACTGGGCAGCGACCGGCCGGCTCGGGCGCTGATCGCCCTCGGCCTCGCGCTGGCCGTCACCCTCACCCTCGTCGCCGCGGCGACGGCGCCGCTGTGGAGTGCGCAGCTCGGCTTCACCGGGAACACCCGGATCCTGGTGGTGACGATCGCCTGGACGCCGCCCGCCGCCGCGCTCCAGCTCATCGGCGTCCTGCTGCTCGCGCAGGACCGGCTGCGGGCGTTCAGCGTGCTCAGCGTGCTCACCGGCGTCGGTGGCCAGGTGGTGGGGCTGGCCATCCTGCTCGGCTCCGGGTCCCGGCTCGCCGGCGTCTACGCCACGGGCAACCTGGTCACCCTGGTGCTCACCCTCGGCGTGGGGCTGGCGCTGGTACGGCCGCGGTGGGGCGGCGCGGCCGATCGGCCGCTGGCCAGGCGGGCACTCGCACTGGGCCTCCCGCTCATGGTCAGCGCCCTGGCCATCTACGTGCTCAACGCCGGCGACCGGCTGGTCATCCAGCGCATCCTCGGGCCGGCGGACACCGGCCGCTACCAGATCGCCTACACGATCGGGAACCTGGCGGTGATGCTCCTGTCGGTCACCAGCGGCGCCTGGGCGCCCCGCATCGCCGCGATCCGGGACGAACGGGCCCGGTGGGCGGTGATCGCGGCCGCGCGGGACGGGCTCATGCGGCTGATGGCACCGATCGTGCTGGGCATCACCCTGGCCTCCCCGCTGCTGCTGACGATCGTCGCGCCGCCGTCGTATGCACCGCAGGCCCTGCTCCCGGTGGTCTTCCTCGTGGCGGCCGCCGGCTTCCCGGTGCTGGCCGGCATGGCGACCGGGCGCGCGCTCATCACCCTGGGTCGCACCCGGGCGGTGGCGGTCGCGGCGATCGTGGCCGCGGTGGTCAACGTGGTGCTCAACCTCGTGCTGGTGCCCCACTGGGAGCTGGTGGGCGCGGCGGCGGCCACGGTCGCGGCGTTCGCCGTCCAGGCCGGGGTGCAGCGCGTGGCCCTCGCCGGGCGGGCGGAGCTGCCGCGGATGCGGGCCCTCGCCTGGCTGCCGGCCGCCCTGGCCACCGCGGTCGCCGTGGGCTCGATGGAGCTCCCGCAGACCCTGTCGTGGGACCTCGCCCGGGTGGCGGTCGGTGTCTGCTGCCTGCCCTGGCTGCTGTGGGAGCTGAACCGGCTGCGGCGTGCCGGGGCCGGGCCGGTGTCCGCGGGTGACCCCGTCGTCGGCGCCGAGGCCGGCTGAGGTCTCCGCGGACGCCGGCCCGACCCGGCCGGGGAGGTCAGCCGGCGCTGACGGACCGGCGCGGTCCGCGCGCACCGGCAGCGCTCCCGAGGGACCGTTCCAGCGCCTCGACGTAGCCGTCGAAGCCGAACCGCCGCTCGGCCTCGGCGCCGCACAGCGCACCGAGGCCCGGCTCTGCCGTGCGCCAGTGCACCAGACCCTCCAGCGCACCGGCGAGAGCGGCCGCGTCCCCGGCCGGCAGCAGGAAGCGGGCCAGCGGTCCGGTCAGGATCTCCCCGACCGCGCCCAGGTCCGAGGCGAGCACCGGCCGGTGGGTCATGAGGGCCTCGAGCGCCACCCGCCCGAAGGCCTCCTCCAGCAGCGTCGGGAAGACCACGACGTCCGCGGCGTGCAGCAGCGGGACGACGTCGCCCTGGTTGGGCAGCACGGTCACCGTGCCCGTGGCGACCGCGGCATCGAGCTGGGGGGCCCAGCGTTCCTCGCCGGGGGGGACGTCGCCGGCCAGGAGCAGGTGCGCCTCCCCGGCCCGCGGGGCCAGCTGCTCCCAGGCGTCCAGGGTGACGGTGAGCCCCTTGGCCTCCTCCAGCCGCCCGTAGTAGAGGACGGTGGGCACGTCGGGGAGCCCCAGCGCGTCCCGGGCGGCGCGCTGCTCGCCGGCCCCGCCAGGCGGATAGGTGTCGGCCGGCACGGCGTTGTGCACCACGTCGACCAGTTCCGGGCGCAGGCCGTTGGCCACCCAGCGACGGCGCATGAACTCCGAGACGGCGATGAACCGGGTGACCCCCCGGTGCAGGTACGGAAGCGCCCGGCCGTAGTTGGGCACGTGGTGCAGGTGGACGACCAGGGGCGTGCGGGACACCCGGGCCACGGTCTGTCCCCAGAAGATCTGCTCGGGCCGCTGCAGCCAGATGACGTCGGGGCGCAGCTCGCGCGACAGGCGGGCGGCCGGCAGGAAGCGGGGGATCGCCCTGGGCGCGCCGCGGAGGGAGGTGCCGAACGGGAACGGTCCGTGCAGCACGGCACCGGCGGCCTCGAACTCCGCACCCAGCTGCGGCCCGGCACCGCCGAGGAGCGGCGCACCGTGGAGCAGGTGCACCTCGTGCCCGCGGGCGAGCAGCGCCTTGGTGGCCTCGAGGGTGTTCACCTCCAGCCCACCGAGCCGCTCCAGGCTGAGCGCATGGGTCAAGATCCTCATCGACGGTCCTCCTGGGATCTCCGCGGGCTGGGCTCCCGGTGTCCGGCGTCCGATCATCCGCACCACGGCCGGTCCTGTCTGCGCCGGACACACCGAAAGGGTGAGAGCCGCTGCGCACCGCCTGGCCGGGGCACAGCCCGGCGGTACCTTCGCCCGGTGATCACCCAGCCCGGCACGACGTCGTCAGGTGCGGTCCGGGTCGTGCTCGTGGACGTCGGAGACCCGCTCCCCGTGCTCGACGCCCGGCGTCCCGATGGCAGCTCCTGGGCCGGGGTCTGGCTGGTCGTCCGGGTGGCGGGTGAGCCGGTCGCGGTCGTGGAACGGGCCTTCGACGAGCACGGCGTGTTGAGCGCCGCCGATGTGGAGCGGGCAGTCAGCACGGCAGTGCGCGACGCCCGGCCGCGCAGCATGCCGCCGCTCCCGGACGCCGCATTGCCCCCCGCCACCGTCGTGGTGGCCTCCGACCTCGCGCGCCCGGATCAGCTGCGCCGATGCCTGACCGCGCTGACCCGGCTGGACTACCCCGACTTCGAGGTGGTCGTCGTCGACAACCACCGGGGTGCCGAGCGCGACGGACTCCTCGACGAGGTCCTGGTCGGCCTGGACGGCGTGCGGGCGGTGCGGGAGGCGGTGCCCGGCACCTCCGCCGCGCGCAACGCCGGCGCACGGGCCGCGCGGGGTGAGGTCGTCGCCTTCACCGACGACGACGTGCGCGTCGACCCCGGCTGGCTGCGGGCGATCGGCACCCGCTTCACGCTGCGACCGGAGGAGGGGCTGGTCACCGGGCTGATCCTGCCGGCGGACCTGGAGACCGACGCCCAGCTGTGGTTCGAGCGCCACTACGGCGGTTTCGGCGGGCAGCGCGTCTTCGCGCCGATGAGCTACCGAGGCGCGGGGCGGCGCTGCTCGCCCGTGCGGCGGTCGCAGGTCGCCGCCGTCGACTGGACGGGAGCGGAGCAGCGCCGGTTCGCCGTCTACGGCGCCGGTGTCTGCGGCGCCGGCGCGAACATGGCCTTCCGCGCCTCGGTGCTGCGGGACATCGGCGGCTTCGACCCGTCCCTCGGACCGGGCACACCGGCCCGAGGGGGAGAGGACCTGGCCCTGTTCATCACGCACCTGTGGCGGGGCGGGGCCATCGGCTACGAACCGGCGGCGATGGTCTTCCACTCGCACCGGGCCGACTACGACGGCCTGCGTCGGCAGCTGTTCGACTACGGGCGCGGGTTCACCGCCCTGCTCACCGCCCTGCTGCTCGCCGACCCCTTGCACCTGGTCGGGATCGCCTCGCGTCTGCCGGCCTACGTCCGGCAGGCCCGGTCGGCCGGAGGCCACGGGGGGAGCGAGGCTGCGCCGGTCGAGCCCGCCGACCGGCTCGGGTCCCCGGTTCCCGGGGAGCTCGCCACCCTGGAGAGCCGCGGCGCCCTCCGGGGGCCGGCTGCCTACCTGCACAGCCGGGTGACCGAACGTCGTCGCCGGCGGCTGGCCACCCGCTCCTGAGCGGCTGACCGGGCCGCGCGTCACCCGGCCGGGTGGTCGGCGTCCTCGGGCGGGGGAACCCCCGTTGCTCCCCGTGTCCACCTGGCTGATGGTCCGGGACGGCGGGCTCAGCGGCCCACCGGATGACGGCCCACCACCCTCCGGGGGGTCAGGGCACTGGACGCGGGGAGGCAGAGGATGAGCGGGCAGGTGGTGGTCGAACCGGGGAGTGCTCGACGCGAACCGCGGGTGGCCTACTTCGTCTCCTCCTACCGGGAGGAGGCGCAGCTGCGCCGGCTGCTGCACACCCTGCGTGCCGCCCAGCCCGACGCGCCGCTGCTGGTCTTCCACAACGTGTTCGCCTCCGACATCGACCCGGCGGTCGTCGCCGAGGTCGGGGGGCACCTGTTCACCAGCACGGAGCCGATCGTCTGGGGCGACATGTCGCTGGACCGTGCCCGGTTGCAGGTGCTGCGGTGGGCCGCGGAGCACGTCGACTTCGATTGGCTCGTGCTGCTGTCGGAGCAGGACTACCCGATCGCGCCGCTGGACGCGCTGGGCCGGCGATTGGCCGGTAGTGGTGCCGACGTGGTGCTGGACGCCCAGCCGGTCGACGAGATCGCCGACCCGGGTCTGCGGCGCGAGTGCGACCTGCGGTACCGGTACCAGCGGGTCGCGCTGCCGGCTGTCCCCTTCGACGGCATGCTGCGCGGCTCGGCCCGTGACGCGCTGGCGCTCGCCCGGCGGGGCGCCTACCGGGCCCTGGAGCTGGCGCAGCGGCAGGCTCACGTCTACCAGTTCCCGCCCGGGATGGAGCTGCCCTCCAAGCTGGGGCTGCGCACCGGTGGCCCACGCGGCGTGCCGGAGGACTGGCGGCTGTGGTTCGGCTCGGCCTGGTACGCCATCTCCCACGGGGGCACGCAGCGGCTGCTGGAGCTGGTGGACGAACACCCGGAGGTGGTGCGCCACTTCGAGCGGACGGTGATCCCTTCGGAGGCGATGGTGCACTCGTTGCTCGCCAACGCCCCCGACGTCCGGGTCGAGCGTGACTCGCTGCACCACATCCGCTGGACCGACGACGGGTCCGGCCGCCCCGACGTCTTCACCGAGGCCGACCTGCCCGAGCTGCTGGCCTCGGGCCGGTTTTTCGCCCGCAAGTTCGACCTGGCGCAGGGAACGGTGCTCGACCAGCTCGATCGGCTCGTCCTGGGCACCCCGGCAGGCGTCCGCCCGACCGTGGCGGCCTGACGGTCTGCGCCGCTCGGGGCAGAGCCGCCGGCTCACCGTACGGGTGAAGCCTGTGGCCCGACCGTGGGAGGGGCGTGCCCGCGCTGTGTCGTCGCGCGCGGGATCCCGGCAGGATCCGGGAGTTGGCAGGCTCATACTGCCCGACGCCGGATCAGGCGCGAGCAGCGGACATGACGGAGAGTGACATGACGACGTCCTTCGGGCCCAGCACGGACCTGTCCGGGTCGGCCGTGGACCCCGTGGTCGTCACTCCCGGGCTGCCACCGCTGGAGGTGCCCGGTCCGCACGGGCGGGTGCTGGACCGGTTGCTGGAGGTGGCTGGGTTCCTGCCGGACCACGTGGCCCTGGACTCCGCCGACGGTCTGCTGACCTTCGCGCAACTGGAGCGGAGCGTCCGGTCGCTGGCCGGTGAGGTCGCCGCGCTCGGCGCCCCGGCCGGCCAGCCGGTCGGCATCTACGCGGAGCAGGGCACCCGGGCCACGGTGGCGCTGCTGGCCGTGATGGCCGCCGGGCACCCCGCCGTCTTCCTCGACGTGCTGCTCCCCGAGGCGCGGGTCGCGACCATCGCCGGCATCGCGGGCCTGACGGTGGTGCTCGCCGACGAGCCGCGGCTGGCCGCCGCGTCCCACCTGCCCGACATCAGGGTGGCCCGCGGGCTGACCCCCGAGCCGTCCGCCGAGGTGCCCGCGGTGCGGCCCGGCGCGTCGCCCGACGACCCGGCCACGCTGATCTTCACCTCGGGGACGACCGGCCTGCCGAAGGGTGTCGTGTACTCCCACCGCGCGGTGCTCAACGGCGCCGCCAACGGGCGGACGACCCTGCGGCTCACCCCAGCGGACCGGGTGGCCCTCGTGATGCCGGAGATCTTCGCGGCCGGCCAGATGCTCGTCTTCAGCGGCCTGCTCAACGGCGCCACCGTGTGCGTCCGCGACCCCCGGATCCACGGCCTGGCGGACTTCACCGACTGGATGCGGAGCGCCCGGATCAGCGTGGTGGTGTGCACCCCGTCGTTGCTGCGCGCGCTGGACACCGCCCTGCCCGACGGCGAGGTGCTCCCGGACCTGCGGCTGATCGGCACGTGCGGGGAGAAGGCCCACGGCCGGGACGTCGAGTCGTTCCGCGACCACCTGCGCCCGGACGCCTCCTACCTGAACTGGATGGGCACCTCGGAGACCGAGGCGATCTCCGCCTACGAGATCCGGATGGGGGATCCCGTGCCCGCCGGCATCATCCCGGCCGGGTGGGCGGTGCGTCACCGGCAGCTCGACGTGCTCGACGACGGGGGTGCCCCGGTCGCCCCGGGCGAGGTCGGGGTGCTGGCGGTGACCTCCGCGTACCTGACCTCTGGGTACTGGGGGGCGCCGGAGGTGACCGCGGCCAAGTACGCCCGACTGCCGGACGGCCGCACCCGCTACAGCACCGGCGACAAGGCCAGGGTCGACGAGCGGGGAGTGCTGCACGTGCTCGGCCGGGCAGACGACTCGGTGAAGATCCGTGGCTACCTGGTCGAGCCGGGTGAGGTGGAGGCGGCGCTGCTGGCGCTGCCGCAGGTCGAGGAGGCGGTGGTGCGGGCGGTGCCGGACGCCGCCGGCGTCGCGCGGCTGGTGGCGTGGGTGGTGCCGGGTGCGCAGGAGCGGACCGTGAGCCCGGCCGTGCTCCGCGCCGCGCTGGCCCGCTCGCTGCCGGACTGGATGGTGCCCCGGGACATCGTGCTGCTCGGCGTCCTGCCGCGCACCGAGCGGGGGAAGGTCGACCAGGCGGCGCTGCCGGGGGTGCCCGACCGGCCGGAGCCGGTGCCGCCGGCCACCGGCACCGAGCGCGCGCTCGAGCGGATCTGGGCGTCGGTGCTGCACCTGGAGCGGGTCGGCCGGGACGAGAGCTTCAGCGCGCTGGGCGGTGACTCGCTCGCGGTCGAGGAGATGCTCACCGAGGTGCAGCGCCGGCTCGGCGCGCGGCTGACCAGCGGCGACCTGACCGAGAACCCCAGCCTCGCGGAGCTGGCGACGCTGGTCGACGCCTCCTCCGGTGGGCGGGCCCCGCGGCGGGCGAGCGGCCTGGTGGTGCTGCGGGCGACGGGCACCCGGCCGCCGCTGTTCTGCCTGGCCGGCGCCGGTGGGCCGGCGGCCTCCTTCGAGCCCCTGGCCGCGGCGCTCGGCCCGGACCAGCCGGTCTACGGCCTGCAGGTGCACGGGCTGGAGAACCGGGGCATCCCGGACTGGACGGTCGGCCGGACGGCGCGCCGGTACGTGCGCCTGATCGAGCAGGTCGTGCCCGAGGGGCCGGTGCTGCTGGCCGGGCACTCGCTCGGCGGGCTGCTCGCGCTGGCCGTGGCGCAGCTGCTGCGGGCCCGCGGCCGGGAGGTGCTCGAGCTGTTCGTCCTCGACACCTACCTGCCCTCGTCGGCGCGCGGGGAGGGCGGGTCGCACCAGGTGGGCCCGTCGTTCGCGCCGCTGTCGGCCCGGGAGCTGTGGGCCACGCGGCTCCGGGTGCTGACCGCGGGCGTCGTGCGCCGCGCCCCGGAGCTGCAGCAGGAGGTGTTCCACCAGCACGGTGCGCGGATCGCCCGGTGGCACCGACCCAGCCCCTGGCCCGGCCGGGCGACGCTGGTCATGTCCACGGACAACGAGGACGACGTGAGCTGGTGGGAGCCGCTGCTGACGGGTGAGCGCGTGGTCGAGCGGGTGCGCGCCGACCACAACACGATGCTGCGCCGACCGTTCGTCGAGGCGCTGGCCGAGCTGGTCACCCGGGAGGTCGACGCCGTCCTGGCCCGCCGGCGGGCTCGCCTCGCGCACACAGCGTGAGATCCCGGGGGGCGCGCACGAACGGGTGCACGCGTCTGCGCGCCTGATCACCTGATCAGGTGGCGACCTCCCCGGGCACTCCCCTCGAACACTACCGTCAGTGACGGCCGACTGGCCATGGGGAGACAGAGGAGAACCTGTGAGCGTGTGGCCGAAGGCCGCTGAGGATCGGGCCGGGCGACCGGCCGTCCGCGGCACGGAGACCCTGGCGCGCTGGTCGGCCGGCGTGGGCGCGGCCACCGTCGTCGCACTGCTGGCGGCCCTCGGGCTGACCGCGCCGGCGGCCGCGGCCGCCGGGTGCAACGTCGGCATCGTGGCCCACCCCGACGACGACCTTTTCTTCCTGAACCCCGACGTGCTCGAGGACGTGCAGGCCGGCGACTGCGTGGCCACCGCGTACGTGACCTCCGGCGACGCGGGCCGGGGCGCCGACTACTCCCGATCGCGGGAGGACGGCGTACGCGCCGCCTACGCGACCATGGCCGGGGTCACGAACTCCTGGACGACCTCCACGGTGACCCTCGCCGGTCAGTCGGTGACCCGCACGGTGCTCGACGGGGCTCCGCAGGTGTCGCTGTACTTCCTGCGGCTGCCCGACGGGAACCTGGACGGCTCCGGGACGACCGCGTCGTCCTGGACCAGTCTGCAGCAGCTGTACGACGGCCGGATCGGCACGTTGCGGACCGTCGACAGTCCCCTCCAGAGCTACACCCGCGCCTCGCTGGTGCAGACGCTGGGCGCGCTGATGACCTCCCTGGGCACGACCTCGGTGCGCACCATGGACCACCTGGGCGACTACGGCGACGGCGACCACAGCGACCACCACACCGTCGCCCGGTTCACGGTCGAGGCCCGCGCCGCCGTCATCCCGGGTTCGTCCTTCACCGGGTACGCCGGCTATCCGGGTGCGAGCCTGCCGGCCAACGTCTCCGGCAGCGCGCTGGACGCGAAGACGGCTGCCTTCTGGGCGTACGCCCCCTTCGACGACGCGATGTGCCAGACCACCAGCGCCTGCGCCAGTCCGCGGCCCGAGAGCTCGTGGCTGGTGCGCCAGCACCTGGCCACCGAGCTGAACGGCGGCGCCGGCACCGGCACCAGCGGCAACATCGCCGGCAGCGCCCTCGTCTCCGCCTCCTCGCAGTCGGCCGCCGAGGGGGCGGTGGCGGCCAACGTCGTCGACGGTGTGATCGACGGTTTCCCCGGTGACGGAACCGCAGAGTGGTCCACACTGCGCGGCGGCGCCGGCAGCTGGGTGCAGCTGACCTGGCTGGAGCCGGTGCAGCTGGGCGCCGTGGTGCTGTACGACCGGCCCAACGCCAACGACCGGGTGACCGGGGGGACGCTGACCTTCTCCGATGGGAGCACGGTCGCGGTCCCCGCGTTGGACAACGCCGGGCTGCCGACCACGGTCACCTTCCCCGCGGTGGCCACGACCAGCGTCCGCCTGACCGTGACCAGCGTCAGCGGGACGACGGAGAACATCGGTCTCGCCGAGTTCGAGGCGTGGACCGCCGGTTCCACCCCCACCACCGGTACGCCGACCGACCCTGCTCCCGACCCGGCAGCGAACTCCGCCCGCGCGGCCACCGTCACCGCGTCGTCGGAGAACCCCGCCGACGGCCAGACCGCCCTGCGCGCGGTCGACGGCGTCGTCGACGGCTACCCCGGCAACTACACCGCCGAGTGGGCCACCCAGCAGGGCGGCGCCGGTAGCTGGCTGGAGCTCGCGTGGGAGGAGCCGGTGGACGTCGGGGAGGTCGTCCTGTACGACCGTCCGAACACCACCGACTGGATCACCGGCGGCACGCTCACGTTCTCCGACGGCTCGACCGTCGGCGTCCCCGCGCTGGACAACGGGGGCGCGGGGGTCACGGTGACCTTCCCGGCTCGGGCGACGACCAGCCTGCGGCTGACCATCACCGACGTCGGCCCCGACACCTGGAACGTCGGCCTCGCCGAGATCGAGACCCACCCCGGCGCCGGCACCGGATCCCCCACCGACCCGACCACGCCACCCACCCAGCCGGCCGACGTGTCGGGCGCCGCGACGGTCACCGCCTCGGCGGAGAACCCGGCCGACGGGCAGACCGCGGCGAAGGCGGTCGACGGTGTGGCTGACGGCTGGCCCGGCGACCACACCGCCGAGTGGGCGACCCCGGGTGGCGGCGTGGGCAGCTGGTTGCAGCTGACCTGGGCGAACGCGCAGACGCTGGACCACGTCGTGCTCCACGACCGGCCGAACACCAGCGACTGGATCACCGGCGGCACGCTGACCTTCTCCGACGGCTCGACCGTGGCCGTGCCGGAGCTCGACGACGAGGGCGGGGCGGTGACGGTGAGCTTCCCGGCCAGGTCGACGACCAGCTTGAGGCTGACGGTCACCGGCGTGGGTCCGGACACGAAGAACATCGGCCTGGCCGAGATCGAGGCGTGGACCGCAGCCGGGAACTCGACCACCCCGTCGACGCCGTCCACCCCGACGACGCCGGCCGTCGCGGCGAACGCGGCGGGCGCCGCCGCGGTCGGCGCCTCGTCGGAGAACCCGGGCGACGGGCAGACCGCGGCCAAGGCGGTCGACGGCGTCGTGGGTGGCTACCCGGGTGACCACACCGTCGAGTGGGCCACCGCGGGGGGCGGTGCCGGCAGCTGGCTGGAGCTCACCTGGGCCGAGCCGGTGACGCTGGACCGGGTGGTGCTCTTCGACCGGCCCAACGACTCGGACCGGGTGGTCAGTGGCACGCTGACCTTCGCCGACGGCTCCACGGTGCCGGTGGGCGAGCTGGACGACGCGGGCGCAGCGGAGGAGATCACCTTCTCCACCCGGTCGACGACGACCCTGCGGCTGACCATCACCGGGGTCAGCGCGGCGACCAAGAACGTCGGGCTGGCCGAGCTCCAGGCCTGGACGCCGGGCACCACCACGGCCACGGCTCCGACGACGAGCGCGCCGACGACGAGCACGGGGCCGACCACGAGTGCGCCGACGCCGACAACGAGTGCGGCTCCGACCACGAGCGCGCCGGTGACGGGTACGGCCACGGCGCCGAGCACGGCCCCGACGTCGGCGGCGCCGACCACGACCGCTGCGCCCACCACGTCGGCGCCACCGAGCACGACCGCGGCCCCGGCGACGCACGTGGCGACCACCTCGACGACGGCCCCCGCGCCGACCGGTACCGACCTGGTGCCCAGCGCGACGGTGAGCACGGGCAGCGCGGGCGCGACCATCGGGTCGTGGGTGCAGCTGAGGTGGGCCACGGGCGTGACGGTCGGCCGGCTGGTGCTGAGCGACACCGCGAGCCCGGCCTTCGGGGGCGTCACCGGCGTGACGCTGACCTTCTCCGACGGGTCGGTGGTGTCGGTGCCCTCGCTGGCGACCGGGACCGGTCAGCTGAGCGTCACCTTCCCGGCCCGGTCGACGACGTCGGTGACCATCACCGTCACCGCGGCATCCGGCGCGGCCGGGAACCTGGGCCAGGCCCGGCTGCAGGCCTACGCCGCCTGAGCCTGGTCAGCGGTCGTCGAGTGACTGCCGCTCCTGCGGGGCGCGGCTCAGGTACCGGCGGCTGACCCGCAGACTGGCGGGGTCCGAGTCGAGCCGCCAGTCCTCCTCCTTGTCCTCGTGGAAGAGCGCGACCTGGGTCAGCCGCGGGTAGTCGGGTGAGGTGTGGAGCTGCTCCAGCCACCGGGCCTTGCCCGGGCCGGCGGCGCAGCCGACCAGCACGGCCTTGCCGGGTGATGCTGCCATCAGCGTCTGCAGCGGATGACCTGGTCGCCACCCGCGCCGGCGACCACGCGATCACCAGCCGCCTGACCCACCGCTGTGGTCCGTCCGGTCAGGGCCCGGCGGCAGGAGCCGTGGCGGTGGCCGGCGGCTCGGGGGAGCCCCCCTCGTCGGGCGGGACCGAGGACTCGGTCGGCCCTGCTCCGGTTGGCTCGACCGGGCTGGCCGTCGGCGCGGGGCCGGTCGGCTCCGGCGTGGGGGTCGGCGCGGGGTCGGTCGGGCTGGGCGTCGGCGTCGGCTCCGGGGTGGGCGTCGGCTCCGGCGTGGGGGTCGGCGCGGGGCCGGTCGGCTCCGGCGTCGGCGTCGGTTCCGGCGTCGGCGTCGGTTCCGGGGTGGGCGTCGGTTCCGGGGTCGGCGTCGGTTCCGGGGTGGGCGTCGGCTCCGGCGTGGGGGTCGGTGCGGGCTCGGTCGGGCCGGGCGTCGGCGTGGAGTCGGCCGGGTCGGTCGGTTCCGGGGTGGGGGTCGGCGTCGGTGCCGTGGTCGGGGCGCCCTCGCCGGACGGGGTGTCACTCGTCCCCGGCTGGTCACCGGGCACGGCGGCGGGCGGCACCGTGCCCGACGGGCTGGTGGACGTCCCGGTCGAGGTGGTCGGCGGGATCCTCGTGCGGCGCGAGTCGGTGTCCGCGTCGGAGCCGGGCTCGGTGGCGCGCTCCGGTGCGCGACTGCCCGACTCGGTGGGCGCGTTGGCGGGGGGCGTCTCCCAGTCGGGCACGAGAATGGGGGTGGCCAGCCCGGAGACCGCGGCCCCCTCGTTGAGCCTCTCGAGAATGGCCGGCACCTGGTCCGGATGGGCGGCGAGCTCGGCGGCGATGGCGTCGCTGAACCCGAGGCTGCTGCTGGACCGGGCGAGGGCCGGCGCGAGCAGGATGGCCGAGAGCGCGGTGAGGGCGAGCAGGCGCTGCGGCGTGCGACCGCGCGTGCCCTGCTGCGGGGACCCTGCGCGGATGCGTGTCGGACGGAGCCGGAGGGCGCGTGACCTCGGCGACGTGGCTGTGCTGAGCGGCCGGACCGACCGCACCGGCTGGTGGAGCCGCCCCTGGACCGAGACGCTGGCGCGCCGACGGGCGGTCGCGGTCACGGACCCGTGAGCAGGGCGCTGCCGCAACGACCGGGGGAGGGACACCCGGACCGGCGTGGACACCTCCCACGTCCCCGTGGTCGAGCGACGGGGACGGGCGGGGGGCACCGCTCCATCGGGACGACCGGCCGGCGGGCGGGACGTGGGTGCGCGGCGCACCGCCCGGACCTGCGGCCCCCGGACGCGACCGGACGGCGTCGGGATCACTTCGTGCGCGGGGTCCGGACCCCCGTATTTCAGGACGGCGCAGATCACCGGGGCCGCGACCAGGCCGGCCACGGGCCACGCGATGAGCAGCCACCACCAGGCCACGGAGCTCCCTCGTTCCGGCCGCGCCGCCGCGTCCTCCACCAGCAAGACTGACGCGGCAGGGCGTCCCCGTCAATGGCAGGTCGGACGACCAGGTCCCCGGTGATCGGCGCCGGGCGGTGAGCGACGCAGGGTCGGCGGACGGAGCCGGAGCCGGAGCGGCCGGGCCGGGAACGCGAACTGCCCCGCGCCGCCGGGACTCGGCGACACGGGGCAGTGTCCGTGGGGGCGCGGCGACGATGCCGATCCTCGCGTCGCCGCGCCACTGCGGCGGGGGTTCAGCTCAGCGGCGGGTGCCGCTGTAGCGGATGACCTGGCCGCCGCCCACGCTGCGGGCGGCGGTGAGGCACAGGGTCGCGCGGCGGTGCACCTCGCAGGCGGGGGTCTCCGGGCTCAGCCCGGCGATGCCGGCGGCCGCGGTGAGGCCGGGGATGCCCTCGTTGGCGACGGCGTCGACCAGCCGGTGCGCGGCGATCTCGGCGTCGGGGGAGAGGCCGCCCAGCAGGAAGGCGAACTCGGCCGGGCCGGAGCGGGCCAGCCAGTCGTCGCCGCGGACGGAGCGGGAGAGCATCGCCGCGATCCGGTCGAGCTGGGGGCCGGGCATCGGCCAGCCGGTGTCCCGGCGCAGCAGCCCGATGAGGACCAGGGTGGCCGGGGCGCGGTCGGTGCTGACGGCGCGCTCGCTGATGCGGTCGAAGAGCGCCGCGCGGGGCGGCAGCAGGGTGATGGCGTCGGCCGCGTCGAGGCGTGAGCTCGCGGGCGCGACCGGGGTGAGGGCGATCGGCATACCGCTCTGGTCGTCGCCGGGGCGTGTGCGGTTGAGGGCCGCAACGGTCTGGCTCACCCCGCGGAGTGAGCCAGACCGCCGGATCCGTTTCCCCGGGAACCGCCGTCAGCGGCAGATCGGGACCGCCATGTCGGTGTTGTGCTTCGTGGGCCGGCCGGGGAAGTCGCCGTTCATGAACGAGTTGGCCGGTGACCAGCGGCCGGCCCACTCACCGGAGTCGATGAGGTACCAGTAGCCGTCGGGCTCGACGCTGGGGATGCTCGGCGCGTAGTGCCGGCAGCGCACCTGCACGGTGGTGTCCGGCGGGATGGGCTGCGCGTTGTCCTGCAGCTTCACCGGGTCGGCGAAGGTGTTGGCGCCCAGGCGGCCGGTGGTCTCCGGCCAGGCCGGGCCGTCGCCGCGGGTGGGCAGCGGCTCGTCGCGGAAGAGCAGGATGCCGCCGGTGGTCACCGCGATCACCAGGACGGCCACCAGGGGAGCGGCCCAGCGGAGCCACGGTCGGCGCGGCTTCCCGGTGGTGGGCTCGGTGCGCGCGCCGGCCGGCTGCGGCTCGGGCGTGGCTGCGACCGCGCCCACCGGGGCGGGCCCGCAGGACTCGATGAGGCGCGGTGCGCCAGCACCGGGGTATCCGGGGACGTGCTCGACCGCCCAGGCGTCGAGGTCGCGCACCGCGCCGGTGATCTTGTTGCGGGGGTAGCGGCCGGCGGTCCAGTTGTCGAGGGTGCGCACGCTGACCCGGTTGCCGGAGCGGCGGGCGAGCTGCTCCTTGCCGCCGGTGGCGCCGAGCAGCCAGTTCACCTGGACGACGAACGGGTCGGCGGGCGCACCGGACGACGTGTGGCGCGTTCCGGTGGCGGCGTCGCTCATGTCGGGTCCCCGTTCTCCGTGCTGGTGCGGAGGGGACGGTAACCCGGAACGGAACGGTGCCCGGGTCTTCTGCGGGCGCGTCGTTGACCTGCGTAGTTGCGTGCACCTGCGTGCGTTGCGCCAGTTTGCGGCCAGCTGTCCGGAGCTCCGGCTTCCGGTACGTCGGCGTTCCGGGTTTCCTCGACGTGCGGGGTTCGGCCGGGCACGGGGGCCGGCCGGACCCTGCCGGCGTCGGCGCCCCCTGTCCCCGGGTCGCCGGTGGCGCAGTGGGTGTGGCGTCAGCCGCCGAGCAGGTCGCCGACCGCACCGACGACCCCGCCCAGCAGGCTGCCGGTCGGCTGGGCCGGCTCCTGAGTGGGTGTGGGGCTCGGGGTGACCGGCGTTGGGTCGGCCAGCTCGACAGGCGGCGCGTCCGTGAGGACCGGGACCTCGGTCGGCGGCGTGACGACGGGCGAGGGGACGACGGGGGCCGGGTCGCTCGGCCGCGGGGTGGTGGGCTTGTTCGGGGTCGGCGGCACGGGCGTGGGGGTGACGACGGGCGCCTTCGGGGTGCTCGACGTGGGAGCGCTGGGCGCGGGCTGCCCGGTGCCGGCCGGCGCGGGGGTGCCCGGGTCGACCGCGGTGCCGGCGGGGACCGCGGCCTGGTCGGCGGCCGTGCCGGCGTCGGCCATCTCGGTGACGGTCTCGTCGGGGACGTCGCTGGTGGCGCCGACGGGCGTGGCGTCGGTCTCGGGGGCGGCCGGGCGGCTGTACGCGTCACCGATGCCTGACGCGCTGCCGGAGAGCTCGTTGCCGCGCTCGAGCTCGGCCAGGGTGGCGTCGGCGCGGTCGGGAACAGCCGCGACCTCAGCGGCGACGGCGTCGTGCAGGCCCAAGCCGGTGCCGGAGCGGGCGAGCACCGGGGCGAGCGCCATGACGACGAGGGCGCTGCAGGCCACCACCTGCTGGGTGAGGCGGCTGGCGGTGCGCTGGCGGGGCTTGGCCGCGGCCTTGGGGCGCCGCTGGCCGGCGGGGCGCTGCGCGGCGGGGCGGCCATGCCCGGCGGCGCGGGAGCGGCCGGCCTGCAGCGGCGGGGGCGGCGGCAGCTCGGTGGCGGCGTACCGGGGCGTGCGCGGGGTGACCAGCGGCGGGGGAGGAGGGAGGTCGGGGACGGCGTACCGGTGCCGGGGTACGGCCGGTGCGGCCTGCGGCTGGGCGGAGACGGCGCGGTGGCGACCGGTCTCGGTGAGCGTGGTGCCCGCGTCGATGCGGCGGTGGCGGCCCGTGGTCTCCGGGCCCTGTGCTGCGGCGTGCACCGTGCTGCTTCCCCCTGTTCCCGCCGGCTGTCAGCCAGCGATGAAGAAGATAGGGCGCGTAGTCACCCGTGCACAGACCGCTACCGCGTGTCACTTCACGACACGCCGTCTCCGGCCATTGCCGGTTCGAGGGTCGCCTGACCCAGCCTATTCGCACCCGAAGGGACATCCGTCCCGTGCGGCACCGATGACTAGGTGTCAGCGACGGAATCCCGGGTATCGGCCTCGGATGATCGTCGTTGTGGTCGCGTTGCTGTGGTTGCTCATCGCCACCGGGCTGTTGTTCGCCCTCGGATCGGCGGGTCGAGCTGGGCGACTGGAGGACGAGGCCCGCGGCTACGTCCACTCACGGTCTGGTCCGCTGGGCAGCGACCCGCGTGTGCCCGGGCTCAACGGACCGCACCGGGTCGCCTGACGGTGTTCGACGGGCGACGCCTTCGTTGGACGGTGTAGCCAGGGGTCGCCACTGAGGTCGAGCGCATCCGGAGGTGGTGCGCCAGGGCGCCTTATAGGGCTCCCCGTCGGCTGCGCGCGGGGCGCCCGGGCCGCTCAGCTCAGCTGACTGCCGCGAGCGGGGAGTCCACCTCGATGCGGGCCCTGCAGGCGGGGCAGGTCTCGGTGGTGCGCACCGCCGGATCCCAGGCGATGTTGAAGTGGTCCTTGAAGCGCCTCACTCGGCGGGACTCCACCAGGAGGACCCGCTCGGCACCACACAGGCCGCAGGCGTGGTTCACCAGCCCAACGATGACGCGAGTCCGACTCCTCATGTCCACCAGGTTCACCGTCGGTCACCGGTTCGACAAGCAGTCACCCCTCCGGCGTGTGGTCGTTCACCCGTTGGTGCGCCCGACCGGGTCGTGTCGTCGCCGGCGGTGATCAGTCGGCTCCGCGATGCAGCACACGGGCCTCGGGCGCCTCGGTGACCCCAGTAGTCACCGCAGCCACACTGGGTTCCCCGAGGTTCCGGTGGTCGATCACTAGGCTGCGGGCATGCGGGGACTGGGTCTGGAGCGGCCACCACGATGGGGGATCGCGCTGCTGATCGCCCTCGTGGTCGGCAACGTGGCACTTTTCTCCTTCCTGGCGCTGCGGTCCGAACCGGCGGATCCCTTGGCTGGCCGTCCGTCGCCGGCGGCCGACGAGGCCGTGCTCGCTGATGTCCCCCCTTCGGCCACCGAGGTGGTCCCGATCACACCGGAGGCCGAGCCGTCCACACCGCCGGTGCTCGCTGTCTACGGTGACGGCTACGCGACGGGGAACCAGCTCGGTGGCCAGGGTGCCGCTGGCTGGCCGGCGCTGGTGGCCCAGAGGGTGGGGGCGGAGCTGCGGCTCAACGCGGTTTCGCAGGCCGGGTACGCGGCCGAGGGCGTCACAGGCCAGAACTACCTGGACCTGGTGCAGGCCAGCCCGGTGCCCGATGCCGACGTCACGATCCTCTTCGGCAGCCGCAACGACGATGACGAGACGGCGGGCGAGGTGGCGCAGAATGCCGCCGCGGTGCTGGCCGCCGTCCGAGCGGCGGCCCCGGACACCACTGTCATCGTGATCGGGCCGGTCTGGAGCAATTCGACGCCGAGCGCGGGTGTGCTCGCCGCGAACGACGCGGTGGAGGAGGCGGCGGAGGCCGCCGGGGTGACCTACGTCGACGCGCTGGAGGGAGGCTGGTTCGCGACCGGCGAGGGCATCGCGTATGACGGGATCTCCCCGACCGACGCCGGGAACGACTACCTGGCGAGCGCCGTGCTCCCCTTCCTGCAGGAAGCTCTCGAGGCTGGGGCCCAGGGCGGCTGAAGGTCGGTGTCGGGCGTGGTGTCGTCCCTCCGTGCACCGTCTGGCCCCCGGGTCGGTGGCTCATCCGTCTCCGTGCGCGAACAGGTGGTCGATCGCCCCGGCGCCGGCACGTCACCACGCGATGCCGACATGTGCTCCCGCACTGCTGTTGGGAGACGATCCCGCGCTGTATCCTTCCGCCTTGAACAACCTGGTTCGCCACGGACGGCGCACTCACTCCGTTCGACCTCCTGAGAGCGAGGCCAGTTCGTGGAACTGAAGGACGTCCTGCAGGCCCTCCGTGCTGGTTGGTGGCTGCTGGTCGCCGGCCTGCTGGCCGGGCTGTGCGCGGCTGGGCTCGTGACGTGGCAGGCGACGCCGCTCTACCCGTCCTCGACCCAGCTCTTCGTGTCGACAACGGGTACTGACAGCACCTCCACGGCGTACCAGGGCAACCTGTTCTCCCAGCAGCGGGTCACGTCCTACGTCCAGTTGCTCACCGGCACCCAGCTCGCGGCTCGGGTGGTCGACCAGCTCGGTCTGGACGAGACCCCTGATGCCCTCGCCACGAGCATCAGCGCGACGACGATCCCGGACACCGTGCTGCTCGACGTCACGGTGACCCGTCCGTCCGCCACCGAGGCCCGGGACATCGCGGCGGCACTGGGGCAGCAGTTCACCAGCCTGGTCACCGAGCTCGAGACGCCAGACGGTGCGGCCAGTTCGACCGTGAAGGTGACCGTCACCGAGGCGCCGGAGGTGGCCCAGTCACCGGCGAGCCCGCAACCGCTGCGGAACCTGGCCCTCGGTGGTCTCGTCGGGCTGCTGCTCGGAGCCGCCGCCGCGGTGCTCCGTGAGCGGATGGACAACACCGTCAAGACCGCCGACGACGTTCAGGAGCTGACCGGGGTCGGACTGGTCGGTGCGCTGTTGGAGGATCCGAATCTCCACGAGCACCACGTGGTCACCGACGACGACGGCTACTCGGAGACGGCTGAGGCCTACCGGCAGATCCGTACCAACCTCCAGTTCCTGGGCGTCGACGAGCCGGCTCGCACGATCGTGGTCACCAGCTCCCTCCCCGGCGAGGGCAAGACGACGATCGCGGTGAACCTGGCCGTGGTGCTCGCCCAGTCGGGTGCCCGAGTGGCGCTGATCGAGGCCGACCTCCGCCGTCCCCGCGTCACCCGATACCTCGGGATGATCAGCGGCGCGGGCGTCTCCAACGTCCTGGCCGGCACGGCCAGCTACGACGAGCTGATCCAGCCCTACGGCAACGGCAACCTCACGGTGCTCGCAGCCGGCCCCATGCCGCCGAACCCGAGCGAGATGCTGGGATCCCAGCAGATGCGTGCCCTGCTCGACGAGGCTCGCCGGCACAACGACTTCGTCCTCATCGACGCCCCGCCGCTCCTCCCCGTCACCGATGGTGCGGTGCTCTCCGTGGCGGCCGATGGGGCGATCCTGGTGGCGCGGCACGGGGTGACCACGAGGGCCCAGCTCCACCAGGCGGCGACCAACCTGCACCGCATCGAGGCCAAGCTGCTGGGCGTCCTGCTCAACCGGATCCCACCCAAGGCTGCCGAGGGTTACGGGTACGGCTACAGCTACGCCTACGACGCCTCTCCCGACCCGGCCGACGGCGTCGCCGTGGAGCGCACGGCGAAGGGTCGCCGTCGACTCAGTGCCGACACCAGCCCGGTCCCGGTCGTTCGCGGCGGTTCCCGCCACTGACCGGACGGTCCCTGGGCGGACGGGCGGCCAGTGTGCCGTGTCGTGCCGCCGCCAGCGGTCGACGGAACTCGTGGGTCCGAAGTGACTGCTGCGTCCAGGGTGGCTGATCCCACTGCTGAACTGGGCGTTTCCTGAATTTCGGAACGGACTTGGTCTTCCCGGACAGCAGATCCGCCGGGTAGTTTCACGGCGCACCTCCTGTCATGGGTGCCGATGGTGCCGGCCACGGCTCGGCAGATGATCACGGGGGTTGGTGAATGGTGGTGCCCGCATGGCTTCCGCCGGAACGGGTGGGTCCCTCGGCCCTGCGGCGGGTGGATCCCGCTGAGGGTGAGGCCCTGACGGCGCCCGGTGCGGACCGCAACCGTTGGCGCAGCAGTTACGTCCGCTCCATCGCCCTGGGCGACTTCACGTGTGCCTTGATCGGTTGCGCGGCGGGCTTCTTCGTCCGCTTCGGTGACGGCTCTGGCGCACTGGCCTCCCGAGGCCCGGTGCAAGCTGCGGCAGTTGTCGTCCTGCTGCCGTTCGTCTGGGTGGCGGCCATGTTCGCCAACCGGTCCTACGAGGACAGGTTCCTCTGGATCGGCGCCGATGAGTTCCGCCGGGTCACCACCGCCGGGGTGTGGGTGCTCGCCGCCTTCGGCACGGGCAGCTGGGCCTTCAAGTGGGACATCGCGCGCGGTTTCGTCATCGTCGCGCTGCCCCTGGCCACGGTGCTGACCCTCATTGCGCGCTATGCGCGCCGGCAGATCCTCCACCGGCAGCGAGGCCGCGGGCTGCACATGCAGCGCACGTTGGTCGTCGGGCATCAGAGCGGTGTCGCTGCGCTGCACGAGCTGGTGGACGCCAGCGTCCACCACGGCCTCGACATGGTGGGTTGCTGCCTGCCGGCCGGCTCGTCCCGGCTGTCCCCGGACCCCGACGGGCTCCCGGTGCTCGGCGGGCTCGGCGACGTCCTGGAGGTCGTCCAGCGTAACGACATCGACGTCGTCGCCGTGCTCCCCAACCCCGAGCTCGAGGGTCCAGCTCTTCGACAGCTGGGCTGGGACCTCGAACGGACCAGTGCGGAGCTGCTCCTGGCGCCTGCGGTGACGGAGGTGGCCGGTCCGCGGGTGGCCATCCGGCCCGTGGCCGGCCTGCCGCTGCTGCACGTCGAGCGTCCGGAGCTCGGGGGTGCCCGGCGTGTCGCGAAGGACGCCTTCGATGTCGCCTCAGCCGCCGTGGGCCTCGTCCTGCTCCTGCCCTTCGTCCTGGCCATCGCCCTGGCGGTCAAGTGCACCTCCCCGGGTCCGGTGTTCTACCGGCAGCAGCGGGTCGGCCGCGATGGGCGGACCTTCACCATGCTGAAGTTCCGGTCGATGGTCGTCGACGCCGACCGTCGCCTGGCCGAGCTGGTCCAGCGCAGTGACGGCAACGAGGTGCTCTTCAAGATGCGCGAGGACCCCCGGGTGACCCGGGTCGGGCGCTTTCTGCGCCGCTACTCCCTCGACGAGATGCCTCAGTTGATCAACGTGCTGAGGGGGCAGATGTCGCTGGTGGGGCCGCGGCCACCGCTCCCGCACGAGACCGACCGTTACGGCTTCGACATGCACCGACGCTTCCTGGTCAAGCCGGGGATGACCGGCCTCTGGCAGATCAGCGGCAGGTCCGACCTGTCCTGGGACGACTCCGTGCGGATGGACGTCCGCTACGTCGAGAACTGGTCCTTCGGCATGGACCTGTTCATCCTCTGGAAGACCATCGGGGCGGTGCGCGGCGGCTCCGGGGCCTACTGAGCGCGCGAAGGCCCGGGCCGGTACGACCCGGGCCTTCGCGGTGGTTCGCGGCTCCGCGCCCTGCGCAGCTCAGGACTGGGCGAGCAGCTCGCCGGTCGGCGCCCAGCGTGCGGTGGCCCAGCTCTGCGCGAACAGCACGTCGGCGAGTGGGCGCAGCGTGGCGGCGATGTGTCCGGCCACGTCGGCGTGCACGGTCGAGGACTGCCCGATCGGGTCCTCCACGTCGTCCGCCTCATCGGTGCGGCGGTGGGCCCGCCCGGAGTTCAGGCGCACCGCCAGCTCCCGGGCACGTTCGGCGAGGGGCAGCTCGGCGATCCCAGTGACGTCCACCTGGTGCAACAGGTCCGCGGCCTCCGGCAGTGTGAAGGTCCGGCGCAGAGCCCGGGGGGCACCGGCGAGCACGAGACGACGGTGGCGACGGGTCATCGTCAGCACCAGATCGGCCCGGTCGGCCATCGGCGCGACGAGCGTGCGCGCGGTGAAGCCCGTGGGGTCACCCCCGAGATCGATCAGGGCACGCCCACTTCGCTTGTCCATCGGCTTGCCGTCGAGCCCCTCAAAGCCTGCGCTCCGGATGGCAATCCCTGCGGCGTTTCGGCCCAGAGACTGTTCAGCCCACACCGTCGCCAAGCGCTCAGCTAGCGGAGAACGGCAGATGTTGCCGGTGCAGACGAACAGGATGCGCATGTCGAGACCCTAAGTAGCCTGGTCATGGCGCGACGCGAGCCGCGCCTGTACTGCGGGGTGTCGGAGGTTCGAGTGACGGATGTGGCGGGTGCTGCCGACGGTCACGTCCGCAGCTCCCCCGCCTTCCGGGTGCTCTTCGTCTGCACCGGCAACGTCTGCCGCTCCGCGCTGGCCGACCGGCTGGGTCGCGCCTATCTGGACGAGGTGCTCGGCGACCGGGCCGGCGAGATCCAGTTGACCAGCGCGGGGACCGCCGCCGTCGTCGGTAGTGCCATGCACCCCGACACGGCGCTGGTCCTCGCGGGGCTGGGTGGCAGTCCGGACGGGCACGTCGGGCGCCAGCTGACGGCTCAGGTCGTCCAGGGTGCCCATCTGGTGCTGACCATGACCCGGGCGCAGCGCGACGACGTGGTGTTCCTGGCGCCCCGGGCGCTCAACCGGACGTTCACCCTGCTGGAGGCCGCCGCCGTGCTCGAGGCGCTGGGGGAGGACCTCGACCTGCCCGGTGACGACCTGGCTGAGCGCGCCCGGGGGCTGGTCGCCCGGATGGCCGCTGCGCGGGGGCGGCGCCCGCTCCGCCGGGACGACGACGTGCCCGACCCCATCGGCCGCCCACTGGCCGTGCAGCAGCAGGTCGGTGAGCGCGTGGCCGATGCGATCCTGCAGGTGCTGGGACGGTTCGCTGTCCTGGCGGGAGGGCCCGCCGGCAGGACGGGACAGGGCGGGTGACCCGGGCGCCCGGATCACCCGCCCTGTCGGCGGAGGGGGTGGATCAGCGCGGCGTGTCCGGGAGTGCCTGGTCGCTGAACTCGTCGGCGTTGGGGCCGAGGGAGTCGGTCTGCAGGTAGCCCCACATCCGGTCGCCGGTGACGCTGTCGAGGTAGACGACGCTGGCCGCGCCTTCCCGGCCGGTGCCGAGCACCGGTGCGGTGAAGAACTCCACGTCCTCAGGTCGGAGATCGCGGGCCGAGTAGCCCAGGGTGAGGAGGTCGGTGGTGCCCAGGGAGTCGTCCACGGCGATCGCGCCGGTGACCGTGCGCAGGACGCCGTCCAGTCGGCCGAGGTCGCTGAAGGTGTCCTGGCTGAACAGCTTGCCGAACATGGACCTGAGGTAGTTCTGCTGCCGCTTCACCCGGTCGAAGTCGCCACCGGGCAGGTCGTAGCGCTGGCCCACGTACCAGCGCGCCTGGTCCCCGTTGAGGTGATTGAGGCCGGCCGTGAAGGTGTACGGCCCGTTGCTGGTGGTCTCGGCGACGACCACGTCGACGCCTCCGAGGTCGTCCGTGACCTGGATCAGCCCGTTGAAGCTGATCGCGGCGTAGTGGTCGATCCGGACCCCGGTCAGCTGTTCGACGGTCTGGATGAGAAGACTCGGACCCCCCAGGGCGTAGGCCGCGTTGATCTTGCTCGTCCCGTGTCCGGGGATGTCGACCCAGGAGTCCCGTGGGATCGACACCACCTGAGCGTGCTGCCGGTCGCCCGAGAGCCGGGCGATCATGATCGCGTCGGAGCGGGCGTCGGGCAGTTCGCCGTCTTGCACTTCGGCGCGGGTGTCCGAGCCGACCAGCAGGAAGGTGACCGGCGTCTCGCCGGCGGTCGGGCTCGGGGCGGCGGGCCGGGATCCCTCGTCGATGCCGGCGAAGACGTCTCCGACCCGGTCGACGTTCCCGGCGTAGCGGTTGGTGAGGTACCAGAAGCCGCCCCCCACGACCAGCGCGACGACGAGAGCCAACACCCCCAGGCTGAGCAGCGTCCGTTTCAGCAAGCGGCGGCGCGGCGCCGGGTCAGTGGCCGGGGCGTCCGGCCGGTCCGGGGCGTCCGCGGTGACGCCGGTGGTCGCGCTGTCGGGTCGCGGGCGCAGCGCCAGGTCCATGGTGAGGGTGTCGTCGGAGACGTCCCCCTTGTCATCGCGTCGACTCGTCCGGTCCTCGTTCATCGAACCGTCCCCGTGCTCATGGTGACCATCGGGGCGACCCTAAGCGGAGCCGGGCACCGGAGTCGGTCTTTCGAGACCGGGTTGGGGCAGGGGAAGCCGTCTGGGGTGGTTGGGGCTCGCGGGCAGGTGAACCCGACCCGCGCTGCCCGGCATGGTCGTCGCGGAGCGGCGCATCTTCGACGACCGCTACCGCTGGACCAGGGTGAGTGGGTCAGTCGGCCATCGGGACGAGTGCGCGACCGTGGACGACCCGTTCGCGCGCTCGGCACGACAGCCGCCCGGCTCGGGCCACCGGCCGGTGCCGCTGACGGAGGGTGGGCCATCGGCCGGACGGTGGCTTCGGCGGCTTTCGGGTGTCCACCTCGCCGGGGAGATGGGGATCGGGAGAGTGCGCGGAGCGTGTGGCCCGTCCTCCGCGGCGGCCGCGCGCGACCGCGCTCATCGCGTGACGAGACCGGTCGGGGAAAGCCGGTGCGGCCGGTCGCACCATGCTGGGTGATCGTCGCGCGTGTGTGGTCGGCGGGAAGGGCCTTGGGTCAGCGGTTCACGAGCGTGCCGCGCCGGAGGGGGGGAAGGGGCGGCAAGGCCAGGGGCATCGCTACGGTCGCCGGACCCATCTGCACGGCCGGCCGGGGGGTGGGTATCTGCAGGACGGGGGCGAAAAGCAGCTGGGCCAGCGGTTCCAGGCACCCAGCAACACGTGCGCCGACCTCAGAGTGGAAGGCCTGCGGCTGCCCGATCGGGTCGGGGATGTCGTCGGCGGCAGTGGCCGGTCGCTGGGGGCGGGCGGCGTTCAGTCGTGCAGCCAGGGCACCGGCTCGCTGATCCAGCGGCAGACGGCTCACCCCCGCGGTGTCTGCCAGCGGCAGCAGGGCAGCTGCCTCCGCCAGCGCGAAGGTCCAGCGCATGGCCCGTGGTGACCGCTTCAGAACCTTGTTGCGGTGCCGACGCGTCATGGTCAGCACCAGGTCGGTGGCCTCCGCCATGCCAGGCTCGAGATCCCGGGCCAGGAAGCCGTCCGGGGTGCCACCGAGCTCCATCAGGGCGCGAGCGCTCCGCGTCTCCATCGGGCGACCCGGTTGGGCGTCGGTACCCGCGCTGGCTATCCAGACCTGCGCAGAATCTGCCCCCAGGTCCTCGTGCGCCCAGGCAAGTGTGAGCCGCTCGGCCAGTGGGGAGCGGCACATGTTGCCGGTGCACACGAAGAGCAAGCGCATGGTGCGACGGTAGTCAGAAAGGGACCGGTCGGCGGTCCGCCATCCGGCGCGTCGGGTCGAGCAGTGAGCGGAGTGGCGTGGGAGGTTCCTGTGACCTCGAGTCCACCTCGTCACGTGGAGGGGAGCATGCCTGTCGGGGTGGCAGCCGAAAGGACTCCGCGAGACCGGGGGCGGACATCGACGGCACTGCTCCGACGTGGCGGCTCGTTGACGTGCTCAACGCTGAGCCAGCCAGGTCGGATGACCGGACGACGCGGTGCGGGGGTGCACCCCACCCGTCCGGTGCATCCATCGAACGGATCCTGACTGTCTGCGGTACGGACCACCGTCTGGACTCTGTGGCCGATGGCCACGGCGGAACGCCAGCGAACCCGGCTCGGCTGGCCGGTCACCGGCGCACGTCTCGGACTGAGTCGTGCAGGTGCTCCCCCGGTGGCTCCCAGATGCCCGGCTCGTGCCATGGCGTGCGTCCTCGAGTGTGGGTCACAGGTCCCCGTCGGGCCCCGGCACGAGGAGAGTTGACCGCCGCAGCCGGTCACCGAGCGTGAGTTCCGGTCCCCGGCTGTGCGCTGAAGGGGGCACCTCATCACTCTCGCGGGGACAAGGGTCGCAGCGGCGCCGGAGGACGTCGCACCATCGGTGCATGATCATCACCTGGATCGCGAGCACCTGGGCCGTGGCGTCCGTCGTCGCGCTCCTCGCCATGGTGGCGATCGGGCGGGCGGGGCGTTGGGAAGACCAGCGACTGGGGTACGACGACGCCGGGGCGTTCGGCCGCCACCAGGCCGCGCCGGACCAGCCAGGTCGGGCGCCGCTGTTCTCGTTCGGCCCGGGCGGCACGTCGTCGATCGGAGCCGCGTGGCAGCTGGGTCAAATACCTGTCCGGACCACTCCGCACCGGCAGGGGTAGTGCACAGTGTTGCCGAATTACTCGTCGCCGACCGGCCGGAACCGGTGCAGGTGCAGGTGGGAGACGCGTCTGATCGCGAGGCCAGTGGGTGCGGGGGTCAGTCGACCGGCGCCGAGCTGGGGCATCAGACGATCATGACCGTTCAACCGGGCTGAGCGGCGATCTCGGCACCTCGGGCACACCAGCAGTTGCACTGAGCACGGTCTTCACTCCCCGGGGTCGTTGTGTCACGTAGCGTCCTCTGCTCACGATCCCGCTCCGGTGAACAGATCCCACGTCGGCATACGGGCGGAGGCGTCGCAGCATCCCGCTGCCACCTCTCGGGGTCGCACGCGCCGCCACAGTCGTCGGTCTGGAGGCTGTCGGGTACGTGGTCAGAGTGGCCGACGTCCCCCGGGCCGTGGCGCGCCTGTCCATGGAGCTCCCGTACTCCGTCCCCCGGCTCGCGGTCGGGCTGGTGTTCGCGGTCGCTGCGGTGGTCGCCGTCCTCGGGGCCGGGCGGTTCCCCGGCCGGCGCACCTGGTGGACAGCGGTGGCGTTCACCGCCGCCGGTATCGCGGCGGTCAAGGCCGGTAGCACGGTGCACAAATCGTTCTTGGAGAGCGTCGGCGCCTACGACGATGCCTTGCGCGCGCTCGTCGTCTCCGCGCCGATGGCCGTCGCCGTCGTGGGGTGGTTGTGGTGGTTGAGCAGGCGGGAGCGTCGGGACCGCCGGCGCGTGCTCGGCAGCCTCGCCGCCTTCGCCTTCGCCTCCGTCGGGCTGTCGGCGGTCAGCTCCGCCGTGGAGCAGGTCCTGGGTCGGGGCAGTGTCCTGGCCGCGACCGCGACGTTCGTGGAGGAGTCCTGCGAGGGGCTGGCCGCCGTCGCCTTCCTGGTCGCCGTGCTCGTCGGCGTCGTACCCCACCTGGTCCTGCCGGCGGGCTGGCACCTGCGTCGCGCCGACGACGCGCGGCCGCTCCCGGCCCTGGAACCGACCCGGCGGACGCGCCCCTGGGCAGGTGGCTGATCCGCCAGAGTCTCCGCCGTCGACCGTCGTACTGACCGTCCGCCTTGGTGGCGGCCGAACGCCGTGGTGGACTCGGTGCTCGTCGGCTGGTTGCGTCTGTCCGTCGGTTCGGCCCCCACGTGCCGTCCAGGAGGGTGTCGGAGTCGCCCTTCCGGGGGATCGCCGACGCACTGGCGGGGGACAGTCGATGACCCAGTGCGGTCATCGGGGTGGGTGGAGGCTCGAATGAGGCAGCCTCGACCTCGACACGCTCACTGCCAGGCTCAGCGCCGGGGAGGTCGTACGGTCTGGCCGCCTGGCACTGTGAGTGCACTCGATCAGAGCATGGAGACGGCATGAAGATCTCGGTCATCGGTTGTGGGTATCTCGGCGCGGTGCACGCGGCGTCGATGGCCGAACTCGGCCACGACGTGGTGGGCATCGACGTCGACCGGCCGAAGGTCGAGGCGTTGCAGCAGGCGCGTGCCCCCTTCTACGAGCCCGGCTTCGCGGAGCTGCTCGACCGCACCCTGGCGTCCGGCCGGTTGCGGTTCAGCACCGACATGGCCGACGCGGGCGACGCGGTCGTGCACTTCGTCTGCGTGGGCACGCCGCAGAAGCGCGGTGAGTACGCCGCCGACCTGCGCTACGTGGAGGCGGCCGTCGAGTCGCTGCTGCAGGCGCTCAAGCCTGGTGACCTGGTCGCCGGCAAGTCGACCGTGCCGGTGGGCACCGCAGCCCGGCTGGCCGAGGTCGTCGAGGGCAAGGTGCCCGGGGCGATCCTGGCCTGGAACCCGGAGTTCCTGCGCGAGGGCTTCGCCGTTCAGGACACCCTGCACCCCGACCGCCTGGTCTACGGCCTGCCCGCCGGCGCCGACGGCGACACCGCCCGCCGAATGCTCGATGAGGTGTACGCGCCGATCGTCGCCGCGCAGACCCCGCAGGTGATCACCGACTACGCCACCGCGGAGATGGTGAAGACCGCGGCCAACTCCTTCCTGGCCACGAAGATCTCCTTCATCAACGCCATGGCCGAGCTGTGCGAGGCCACCGGCGCCGACGTGAAGCAACTGGCCGACGCCATCGGCCACGACGACCGGATCGGCCGCAAGTTCCTCAACGCCGGCCTCGGCTTCGGCGGCGGCTGCCTGCCCAAGGACATCCGCGCCTTCATGGCCCGCGCCGGCGAGCTGGGCGCGGATCAGGCGCTGACCTTCCTGCGGGAGGTCGACAACATCAACATGCGCCGCCGGATCCGGATGGTCGAGCTGGCCCGGGAGGTCTGCGACGGATCGCTGGTCGGCAAGCGCATCGCGGTGCTGGGGGCCGCGTTCAAGCCCAACTCCGACGACATCCGTGACTCCCCGGCGCTGAACGTCGCCGCGCAGCTGCAGCTGCAGGGTGCCGCGGTGCAGGTGACCGACCCGGCGGCGGGGGAGAACATCCGGCGCAGCTGGCCCCAGCTCGACGTCGTCGACACCGCCGAGGAGGCAGCCGACCGCGCCGACGCCGTGCTGCTGCTCACCGAGTGGCAGCAGTACAAGGAGCTGGACCCGGTCGCCTTCGGCACGGTGGTGCGGCAGAAGCGGGTGCTCGACGGCCGCAACGCGCTCGACCGGGACACCTGGGTCGCCGCCGGCTGGACCTACCGCGCCCTGGGCCGCCGCGCCGGCTGATTCGTGGAGGGCCGCGGTCCTGGGAAGGTCAGGCACCTACCCACCGTCGCGGCTCATACGACTTCGCACTCAGACGTTGCGGAGCGTCCTGCTGCCCCGTGGGGTGCCAGGCATCGAATGGTCCATGCAGAGACGAGGGCCGTATGCGCCCCCTTGGTGCCTGGTGAACGCACGATGTGCCGTCAGCCGTCGACTTGGCCCGGCCCTGCCATCCGGTCAGCTGCCATCCGCAGTTGGTCGACAGCAGCTGGCACCTCGCGGGCAAGGCGGCGCCGGACGTTGCCGCACGTTTCAGCTCGTCGTAGTCGAGCCAGACCGGCGAGGCCGCACCGTGGGACATTCTGGCATAGCTGGTGAGTGACCATTGGACGTCAACACCGGGGCTAGCCGACAGCACCGAGGGGACGGCCGCAACGCGCTGGACCGGGACACCTGGGTGGCCGTCGGCTGGACCTACCGCGCCCTGGGCCGCCACGCCGGCTGAGTTCAGTTCTCGCGAATTGCCATTGAGAGCTGGCCGACAACTGGCTGAGGGTGGTTGACCTCACGACGAGCGCCCGCTGTGATGTGCGCACGGGCCCGCGACCAGCACGGAGGACCGTTCGAGTGGACCTTTCACTCCTTCGGTGACTGCTGCTCACGCAACGTAGCGAATTGCGTCAGTCTCACAGCGGATCTCGTTCTCTGCGGCTTCTATGTCGTTCTCACCGACCGTTCTCCGCGGTCGGCTGCACGGGGGTGCACTGCATGACCATGCTCGAACTGCGCGATGACGCAGGCCGTCCACGGCCCGGTCAACCATCGCTGCGGCGACGGTTCTCTGGCGCGGCTCTGCGGGGGGAAGGCACCCGGGTCCGGCGGGCCTGGCGGGGGGCGTACGTCCGGCACATCGCGCTGGGTGACCTCGTGGTCGTCAGCCTCGCGGCGCTGGTCGGCTACCTGGTGCGCTTCGGGCCGCCGGCTACCGGTTCGGCTCCCGCGCACGCCTCGGTCTGGTTGGCCGTGCTGCTGCCGCCGGCGTGGGTCCTGGGGATGCTCGTTGCCCGAACCTACGAGGAGCGGTTCCTCTGGGTGGGGGCCGAGGAGTTCCGCCGGGTCTTCGCTGCCGCGGTCGCCCTGCTGGCCGGGGTCGGCGCGATCTCCTGGGCATTCCAGTTGGAACTCGCACGCGGGTTCGTCGTCGTCGCCCTGCCGTTGGCAACAGTGTTGACGCTGGTGCAGCGGTATGCGCAGCGCCGGCGGGTGCACGTTCGCCGCGGGCGTGGTGACTACCTGCAGACCGCCATCCTCGTCGGGCACCGGAGCGGCGTGCTCGCGCTGCACGAGCAGATCGACCGCGAGGCGTACCACGGCTACCGGGTCATCGGCTGCTGCCTGCCGCCGTCCCCACTGGGCGCGGAGGTCGTCGAGTTCGACGGCGTCCCCGTTCTCGGGGGCCTGGACGACGTGCTCGACGTCGTCCGGCAGTACGAGGTCGACACCGTCGCCGTGCTGCCCTCGCCCGAGCTCGACGGGCCGGTGCTTCGTCGGCTCGGCTGGGAGCTGGAGAAGACCGAGGCGGAGCTGCTGCTGGCCCCCGCCGTCACCGAGATCGCCGGCCCCCGGGTGCGCATCCGCCCGGTCTGCGGCCTCCCGCTGCTGCACATGGAGCGCCCCGAGCTGCGCGGCGTCCGCCGGCTCACCAAGGAGGCGTTCGACCGCACCGCGGCCGCGGTCGGTCTGCTGTGCATCCTCCCTGCATTCTTCGGGCTCGCGCTCGCCGTCGGCCTCACCAGCCGCGGCGGCGTCTTCTACCGGCAGGAGCGGGTCGGCCGCGACGGCGAGACCTTCGGGATGCTGAAGTTCCGCAGCATGGTCAGCGGCGCCGACCGGATGGTGCCCGACCTCGCCGAGCGCAGCGACGGCAACGGCGTGCTGTTCAAGATGAAGGGCGACCCGCGGGTCACCCGGGTCGGCAAGGTGCTGCGCCGCTACTCCCTCGACGAGCTGCCCCAGCTGGTCAACGTGGTGCGCGGTGACATGTCCCTCGTCGGCCCCCGCCCCCCGCTGCCCAGCGAGGTCGAGCGCTACGGCTTCGACATGCACCGCCGCTTCCTGGTCAAGCCCGGCATCACCGGGCTCTGGCAGGTCAGCGGCCGGTCGGATCTCTCCTGGGACGACTCGGTGCGGATCGACGTGCGGTACGTGGAGAACTGGTCGCTGGCCTTCGACTTCATGATTCTCTGGAAGACCGTCGGGGCCGTGTTCCGCGGCTCCGGCGCCTACTGACGCTGTCTTCCAGCAGCCGGTGGAGCGGACCCGTCCATCCCCTGGGCGCGGCGATTCGTGTCGTGGTCGGTGCATGACCCGCGGTGATCCCGGCACAGGTGAACGCATGCTGCTGGTGGTGCTCACGTGCTGGGTCGTGTTGGCGATCGCCCTGCTGCCCGTCGCCGCGGCGCTCGGGCGCTCCGCGCACCAGCAGGACCACCAGCGCGCTGCCCGTCTCGCCACGGCGCGCCGCCGGCCGACGTCGGTTCTCCGGTCCACCAGCCGCGCCGCCTGACCCGCGCACCGCACCTCGTCGCCCGCACCGTCAGGATGGGCCGACCCATCCCTGACGGAAGGCAGCCCGTGTCCGACCACGACCTCGCCGCCGACCTGGCCACCCGCGCCGGTCAGCTGCTCCTCCAGGTCCGCGGGCGCGACCTGCCCGACGCCGCCGCCCGCAAGGCCGCCGGCGACGCCGAGTCGCACGCCTTCCTGATGGCCCAGCTCGCCGAGCTGTGCCCCGGTGACGCCGTCCTCTCCGAGGAAGGCGCCGACGACGCCGCCCGGCTCTCCGCCGACCGTGTCTGGATCGTCGACCCGCTCGACGGCACCCGGGAGTTCGCCGAACCCGACCGCGCCGACTGGGCCGTGCACGTCGCGCTCTGGGCGCACGGCGAGCTGGCCGCCGGCGCCGTGGCGCTGCCCGCCGAGGGCGCCACCATCGGCACCGCGCAGCCCCCGGCGGTGCCCGCCCGCGCGGGTGGCCCGGTCCGGCTCGCCGTCAGCCGCACCCGGCCGCCGGTGATGGTCGCCGAGCTCGCCACCCGGCTGCGCGCCGACCTCGTGCCGATGGGCTCGGCCGGGGTGAAGGCGATGGCGGTCGTCCGCGGCCAGGCCGACGCCTACGTGCACGCCGGCGGCCAGTACGAGTGGGACTCCGCCGCGCCCGTGGCCGTCGCCCGCGCCGCCGGCCTGCACACCAGCCGCCTCGACGGCTCCCCGCTGCAGTACAACCAGCCCAGCCCCTGGCTGCCCGACCTGGTCATCTGCCGGCCCGAGCTCGCCGGCGACCTGCTCGCCGAGCTCGCCCGCACCCCGCACTGACGCGACCGCTGAGGCACGTGGGACGAACCGTCCCCGTTCACGATCACCATCCCCCGCCGGGGCTGTGCCCGGTGACGCGGTGTTCTCTCCGGGGCCGGGTTCAAGGTGCCCGGCCGCCGTGCCGATGGGGAAGACATGCCGTGGTGGGGATGGGCGCTGGTCGGATGGGTGGGCCTGTCCGTGGTGCTTGCACCCCTCATCGGCGTCGCGCTGCGTGAGGCAGACCGTCGCGAGCGGGAGTGGGCCGGTGCCGACGTCGCCCCGCTGACCGGTGACCGCCGCCCCACCCGCGCGGCCCGGGTGCGTCGCCGGCGCATCCCGCTGCCCCCGGTCTCCGCCGGGCTGCTGCTCACCGGCCTCAGCCTCGAGGCCGTCGGCTTCGTCGTCCGCACGTCGGGCAACGAGCGCGGCGCCGGGCGGCTCTGGTCCATGGACCTCCCGCTCGCCGTGCCCCGCATGTTCGTCGCCGCGCTCTTCGCCGCCGCCGCCCTCGCCGCCCTGCTCGGCGCCGCCCGCGCCACCGGACGCCGGCCCTGGTGGCTGGCCGTCGGGCTGATCGCCGCGGTCATCGCCCAGGTCAAGGCCGGCGGCACCGTGCACGTCCGCGCCCTGGAGACCGCCGGCGTCAACGACCGCCCGCTGCTCGCCACCATCGGCAGCGTCGCCGTGGTCGGCGTCGTGCTCGTCGCGCTGTGGCTGCTCAGCCGCAACGAACGCCGTGACCGCCGCCGCGTGCTCACCGCGCTGGCCATCTACGCCGTCGCCGCCGCCGGCCTCTCCGGCGTCTCCGCGCTGGTCGACCAGGCCGGCGCGAGCGCCTTCTGGGTCGCCGCCGCCACCTTCGTCCGGGAGTGCGGGGAGGTCGGTGGAGCGGTCGCCGTCCTCACCGCCGTCCTGGTCGGCGTCGCGCCGCGGCTGGTGCTGCCCGCCGCCTGGGCGCTGCGCCGCCGCGCCGACGCCGAGACCGTCGATGCCCCCGCGCCGCAGCGCCGCCCGGGCGACCTGCGCTGGTAATCCCGCGTCGGTGGATCAGTGGTCCGGCTGGAACGGCCGGACAGTGCGGAGCGGGCCGCTCTGCGGCTCCACGTGGTTGGCCGGCGCGACGCTGTTGGGCGCCGCCGCGTCCGGCGCCGGCTGCGGAGGCCGCGGGACGGGGCCCGGCAGCCGCCGGCGCAGCGGCGCGGGCAGGTCGAACAGCCAGCTCGCCCACGGCCGGCCGTCGGCGAGCACCGCCGCCGCGTAGGGCAGCCCCACCCCGGCGACGACGGCCACGGCGAGGATCAGCACCGGCTGGTCGACGCCGAGCCCGGCCAGCGCCACCCGCACCCCGGCGACGATCACCACGTGCGCCAGGTAGACCGGCAGCGTGCGCCGGCCGATCGCGGCGAGGAACGCGGCCACCCGCACCTGCCGGGACAGCAGCACGGCCACCGCGAGCAGCGCCACCGTGCCGGCCGCCGCGGCCAGCATGCTCACCGCCCGGGTGCCGTAGCCGACGTCGTCGGGCAGCGTGCCGGGCACCGGCTCGAACCGCAGCAGGGCCAGGAACACCAGCGCCGCCGCGATCCCGGCGGCGGTCCAGCCGGCCGCCGAGCGCTGCATCCACGCACCCAGCCGGGCCAGCCCGAGCATGCTGCCCACCGCGGCGAACGCCAGCAGCGACTGCCCGGTCAGCCCCGCGACGTTGCGGTCCCAGCCCCACAGCAGCAGGCCCAGCAGCACCAGCCCCCCGCCGGCCAGCAGCTGCCGCGTGCGGTCGCGCCACGGCTGCAGCACCGCCAGCACCGCCGACGCCACCAGCAGGAACGGCAGGAACCACAGGTGCGCGAACGGCTCCCACACCCGCACGATCGCGCCCCAGGGGCGGGTCAGGTTCTTGTAGTCGCTGGTCAGCGACTCGACCGAGCTCTGCAGGGCGAACCACAGCAGGTAGAGCCACACCAGCACCGCACCCCGGTGCACCACGTAGCCGGCGATCCCGCGCTTGGCCACCGATCGCGGGACGAACAGCCCCAGCAGCAGCGCCAGCGCCGGCATCCGGAACACGTACAGCGCCGCGTTCAGCCGATCCAGCGGGTGCCCGGTGCCGATCAGCCCCGCCCCGACCAGGCCGTCGATCGAGTGGTTCACCACCACGCCGACCACCGCGACCGCCCGCGCCACGTCGATGGCACGCACCCGGCTCGGGGTGGTGTCACGGGGTGTCACGGGGGGCGACCCTAAGCGGCGATCATGAACCGCCGAGCCCTGTCAGTGAACATCCGGTGACCAGCAGGCAACGCGTTGACCTGCGGAAACGCCGATTGTGAGGTGGGTCATCGGGTCAGCCGCTCGGGTGTCCCCCAGCCGTGCTCCACCCGTTCTGCGGAACCGTGCAGCGCCCTATATTCGACGGCGCTGCACCCGGGCGGACCCCGCCACCCGTGCGAGGAGGAATCGCCCCATGAGCTCCAGTCGAGCCCACAGCACCGGCACGCCGGGGCCCGTCCCGGCCGCCGGCGACGTCCCCGGCCGTGCCGACACCTGGCCCGGCCCGTCCGCGCCCTGGACCCGGCTGCTCGCCGTCGCCCTCATCGGCGCCGTCGTCGGGGGTCTGCTCGGCTGGCTGGCCGCCCTCGCCTCCGGCGACCGGGCCACCGCCAGCGCCACGGTCCAGGTGCTCACCGACGCCCGCGGGCTCGCCAGCCCGCTGGACACCCCGCCCGCCGGCCTGGACACCAGCAACTTCGTCTCCGCCGAGCTCACCTGGCTCGACGACCGGGCCGACGAGGTCGAGGCCGGGGACGCCGAGCTGTCGGTCTCCCAGGTCGGCACCTCCGACGCCGTGCGCATCGCCGCCACCGCGACCACCGCCGCGGAGGCGCAGCAGGCCGTCACCACGCTGCTCGACGCCTACGTCACCCGCCGGCAGGAGGAGGCCGCAGCCGCCGTCCAGGCCGCGCTGGACGCCGTCAACGCCCGGATCGACGCCATCGGCGGCATCCCCGAGGAGACCGGCCCGCTGTCGGTCGAGGTGCAGCGCCTGCTCGCCCAGCAGAGCGACCTCCAGGCCGCCGCCGCTCGGGTGCCCGCCGTCGTCCCGGTGCTCCGCGCCCCGGCGGAGGAGCAGGCCGCCGGCGTCGCGCCCGAGCTGACCTACCCGGTGCTCGGCGCGGTGCTCGGCGCCGTCCTCGCCCTCGCCGCCACCGCCGTCTGGCGGGCCGCCTCCCCGCGGGTCTTCGACGCCCGCCTGCTCGTCGCCGCCGGCGCCCCGGTGCTGCTGCCCCGGCTGCCCGCCGGCCGCCTCCGGGCCCGCGCCGACCGGGTGCCCGAGGGCCGCCCCGACGACACCGCGCTCGCCGCCGCCCGGCTGCTCGCCCCGCAGGTGCTCGACGTCGGCACCGGCGCGCTGCTGGTGGTCGGCGTCGACGAGAAGGCCGGCGCCGCCGAGGTGGCCTGGGAGCTCGCCTGGGCGCTGACCGCCGGCGGCACCCCGGTCGCCCTGCTCAGCAGCGGCGCCGACGGCGAGCGCGAGCCCGCCCCCGGCCTCGTCCTCACCGGTCTCCCGGCCGACGCCGCCGCGCTCGAGCGGTCGGTCACCCGGCACCGGGCCGCCGGCCGCGTGGTGCTGCTGCACGCCCCGGCGCTCTCCACCGGCCTGCGCTCGCCCGAGCTCGCCGCCCGGGCCGACCAGGCCGTGGTCGTCGTCGGCGAGGGGGTCTCCACCCTGGAGGCCGCGCTCGCCGCCGTCCGCGACGTGAGCGGCCAGCCCGGTGCCGCGCTGGCCGGGGTGGCGGTCACCACCTCCCGCCGGCACGGCGGCAGCCGCGGCGCGGCCCCGGCTCCGCAGGAGACCGCGCCCCGGCACGCCCAGCCGGCCGGTGAGCGCGCCCCGGCGCAGCAGGACACCGTCTCCGCCGAGGCCTGAGCCTTGACCCAGGCAGCCGGGGAGGCCCAGGAGGTCCGGCGGAGCTTCGGGCTGCGCATGGTCGTGGCCGTGCTCGGGCTGGTCGCCACCTTCCTCACCTCGGTGCTCGCCGTCCGGGCGCTCGACGCCCGCCCGGCTGCCGGGTTCCTGGCGATCCTCGGCGCGCTGATGCTCGGCCCGATGGTCGGCCGCCTGGGCCTCGGGCAGAGCGCCATCCGGGCCATCGCCGCCGCGACCGGGCCCGCCGAGATCGCCGTCCAGGTGGTCGCCCACCTGCGCGCGGTCGCGGTCCTGTCGCTGCTCACCGCCCCCGGCGTCGCCTGGCTGGCCACCGCCGTCGTGCAGGACGACCGCGGCCGGGTGGTGCTGCTCGTCGCGGCGATGATCGTGCTGGAGACCGTCCGGCTCACCGTCAGCGACGTCTACGCCGCGCTCGGCCGCATCCCGTGGTCGGTCGCGGCCACCCACCACAGCCGGTCGATCCTCGCGCTGCTGGCGATGGGCGTCGTCGTGCTGCTGCAGGGCGGGGAGACGACCCTGCTCACCCTGCTCACCGTCTACGCGGCGGTCTCGCTGGTGCTGCTCGCCGTCGTGGTCGGGCGGCTGCCGCTGCGCTCGCGGGGCGCCGGCCGCCGCTGGTGGGCGCCGATGCTCGCCGCCGTCGCCGCCGGGGCGTGGCTGTTCACCGTCGAGCTCGGCGCCTTCCTCGTCGGCCGCGGCGACGTGTGGCTGGCCGGCTGGGCCTTCGGCGCGCAGGACGCGCTGCAGTACTCCACCGCCAGCGTGCTGGCCATGCAGGTGACCGTGCTCGAGGGGCTGGCCAACATCGCCATCGCCCCGGTCGCCGCCCGGATGTGGGCCGCCGGCGACCGGGCCCGGGTGTTCCGGCTGCTGTCGGCCAGCGCCACGCTGAGCACCGCGGTCACCGTGCTCGCCGTCGCCGCCGCCTGGCTGCTCGGGCCGCAGGCCCTCGCCCTCTACGGCGACGGGCTCGGCGACGCCGCCCCCTACCTCGGCGTGCTGGCCACCGGCGGGCTGGGCATGGCCGTGTGCGGCTCGTGCGCGGTGCTGCTCGTGGTCACCGGCAACGGGCGGGCCGCGGCCGGTTCGGTCGCGGTGGCCATGCTCGTCGCCGTCCCCGCCGCGGTGCTCGCCGCCCGGCTCGGCGGTCCGCTGCCGCTGGCCGTCGCCAGCGCCGTCGCCACCGCGCTGCTGTTCGGCTCCTACGTGCTCACCTGCCGGCGGACCTTCGGGCGCGCCCCGCTGCCCACCCGCCACCTCAAGCGCAGCCTGCTGCTGCTCGCCGGCCGCGACCCCGAGGGCACCCCGGTCGGGCGGCCGGCCACCGACCCGGAGAGCGAGACCGTCATCACCGGCGGGGGAGCGGCGTGACCGCCACCCTGAAGGCACCGGCTCTGCGGCCGCCGGACGTCGGCCAGCGGGTCGGCGTCTGGTGGCTCAACCCCGTCGCGCTGATCGGCATGGTCGCGCTGCCCACCACCTGGCTGGCCTACGCGATCGCCGACGAGCGCTACCGCGCCCTGTGGCGCACCCCGAAGGTGCTCACCCTGGACTGGACGCTCTGGTTCACCGTCGGGCTGCTGCTGTTCATCGGCGGCGCGCTGCTGCCCGCCGCCCGCGGCCGCGCCCGTCGGGTGCCGAACTGGCCGGCGCTCTCACCCGCCGACCTGCGGCTGCTCGGCCGCGCCGCCACGGTCACCTTCTGGCTGGTGATGGTCGGCTACGTGGCCTTCCTCGCCGCCGGCGCGCGCGCGGGCATCTCGCCGAGCATCCTGGTCGACGCGCTGGTGGGGCAGCAGCTCTACGGCGTCGGCCTGCGCGAGACCCTCGGCACCGTCCCGGGCCTGACCACGATGACCCAGTTCGGCGTCGCCTTCGCCGTCGTCACCGGCGTGCTGATGGTCGCCGACCCGGGCTCGCGCCCCCGGCACCTGCGCCGGCTGGCCGTCGTCTTCCTCCTCGCGCTGTGCCGGGCGTTCTTCCTCTCCGAGCGGCTGGCGCTGCTCGAGCTGCTGGTGCCGCTGCTCGTCGTGCTCGTCGCCGGGCTGTCCCGGACCTCCACCGGCGCCCGCCGCGCCTCGTTCCTGCCCGCCGTGCTGGTGCCGGTGGTGGTCGGCGTCTTCGCCGCCTTCGAGTACTCGCGCAGCTGGGTGTTCTACAAGGCGCAGGGCGGGCAGTCGTTCCCGACCTTCGTCGTCGAGCGGTTCGCCGGCTACTACGTCACCGCCTACAACAACGGCGAGATCCGGCTGCTGCACCAGGCCGACGCCTCGCTGCCCTACGACCTGCTCTCGGCGTTCTGGACCGCGCCCGGGGTGGGCAGCCTCAACCTGTTCCGCACCCTCACCGGCGTCGACCAGGAGAGCTCCTACACCGCCGCGCTCACCAACGCGGGCAACCCCGAGTTCAACAACACCGGCGGCGTGGTCAGCCCGTTCGTCGACCTCGGCCTCGTCGGCGGGCTGGTGTTCTTCCTGCTCGCCGGCGTCGCCTGCGGGCTGCTCTACCGCTCGCTGCAGGAGGGGCGCACCTGGGGGTTGCTGCTCTACCCGGTCGTCGTGCTCACCCTCTTCGAGCTGCCCCGCTACCTCTACCTCTTCCAGGGCCGGGCCACCCCCGGCCTGATCGCCCTGGTCACCGTGGTCCTGCTGGTCCACCGCAACCGGCGACGACGAACGGGAGCCACCCTGTGACCCGCCCGCTGCGCTACCTCCTGGTGGGCACCCACGTCCCCGCCTCCGGCGCCGGCGGCGGAATGGTCCGCTACGTCATGGAGCTGGCCCGCGGCCTGGCCGCCCGCGACGACGTCGAACTGCACGTGCTCGCCGGCGCCGGCGCCGGGGCGGCGTTCACCGGCATCACCGAGCCCGAGCGGGTGCACACCCTGCCCGGCCGCGGCCCGGTCACCTCCGCGATCGAGCGGCTGGCCGGCGCCCGGGTCGGGGGCCGGATGGACGTCGTGCACGGCACCAAGCACCTGCTGCCCCGCGGCGTCCCCGGCACCGGCGTGCTCACCGTGCACGACATGCTCGCCCTCGACCGCCCCTTCGACTTCGGCCTCGCCAAGCGGCTGCTGGTGCGCGGGCCCTACCTCGCCTCGCTGCGCGCCGCCGACACGCTCGTCTGCGTCAGCGCGGCCACCCGCGACCGGGTCACCGCCTACCTGCCCTCGGTCGCCCCGCGCACCGTCTTCGTCCCGCACCCCGACGGCTCCAGCCTCACCGGCGTCGCCGCCGAGGAGGTGCCCGAGCTGGCCGGGCGCACCTTCGCCCTGGTGGTCGGCGACCCCTCGCCACGCAAGAACGTCGGACTGGTCGTCGACGCGTGGGCGCAGGTGCGCCGGTCCGCCCCCGACGCGGTGCTCGTCGTCGTCGGCCCGGACAGCTGGGGCCCCACCGACCGGGGCCGGGCCTTCGCGGCGATGGTCGCCGAGGGCGCCGTCGCCCCGATGGGCCACGTCCCCGACGCCCGGCTGCGCTGGCTCTACGAGCACGCCCGCCTGGTGCTGTGCCCCAGCCTCGCCGAGGGCTTCGGGCTGCCCGCCGCCGAGGCGCTCGCCTTCGGCGCCCCCGTGCTCACCAGCGAGGACCCGGCGCTGGCCGAGGCCTCCGCCGGCCGCGCGCAGCGGTTGCCCGGCCGCCGTCCGGAGGTGTGGGCCGAGGCGGTGCTGGCGCACCTGCGCGCCCCCGCTCCCCGGCGCACCCCCGGCCCGGCCCAGCGCGGCTGGGCCGACGTCGTCGACGAGACCCTGGAGGCGGTGCGGCGTGCCGGAGCCCGCTGACGTCAGCACGATCCTCGCCACCCCCGTCTACGGGGAGGCCCTCACCGTCCTGCACGTCGCGCCCGGCGCGGCCGCGCCGCTGGCGGCCGAGGTCGCCCGGGTGCAGTCGGCCGCCGGCTGGACGGCGGCCCTGACCGACCGCCCCGCGGACGACGCCGACACCGTGGTGCTGTGGGGGCTGGCCGCCGGCGCCGCCCGCGACGACCTGGCCGGCCGGCGGCCCACCGTGGTGGTGCTGGACGCCGCCGACGTGCGCACCGTGCTCACCCGCCCGGCCGCCTGGGCCCGCGAGCTGCGCCGCACCACGGCCACCAGCCTGCTGCTGCTCCCCGCCGAGCTGGCCGAGCGGTACACCCGCTGGGGCCCGCCGGTGCCGCTCGCGCACCGCCCCGCCGGGCTGCCCGCCGAGGCGGCGGTCACCGTGCTGTCGGCCTGGGTGGCCCGGGCCCACGCCTTCGGCCGGCGGGCGGAGACGCCCACCGGCTGACCGCTCACCAGCCGGTGCGGTCGGCCACCCCGGCGCCGTCGTCGCGCACGCCGATCAGGCGCACGGCGCTGGGCACGTTGGTCCAGAACGGCGCCTGCGCGCCGCGGGACAGCGCCAGCTCCGCCAGCGTCACCCGGGCCGCCGTGGCGCCCGGCTCGGCCAGCACCCCGACGTCCCAGGGGGCGCTGGCGCGGGTGCCGGAGATCGCCAGCCGGCGCACGGTGACGTCGGCGGTGCTCGTGCCGGGGTTTCCGGCGTAGACGATCACCGCGCCGTGGTCCTTCTCCGGGTTGGTGTTCGCCCCGGACACCCGGCCGCCGTCGACCAGCACCCGCACCGACGGGTACGTCCAGTACGGGTCGCCCTCGCTGCCCAGGTAGACGCCGCCGGCGTCGGTGTCGCGCACGTCGATGTCGGTGTAGGTGATGTCGGTGCCACCGACCACGGAGATGCCCCGGCCCCAGGTGGTGCCGTTGACCCGCGGCGAGGTGATCCGCACCCGCTCCACCGGCCGGCCGTCGGCCTGGTAGGAGACCACCGCGACGCCGTCGTCCCCGGTGTTCGTGGTCACCGGGGAGACCACCCGCCCGTCGCGCGCGCCGCCGGTGACGTGCACGCCGTCGGCCCGGCTGTTGGCCACGGTGACCCGGTCGAGCAGGAAGCGCGCCGCTCCGTTGCCGACGTAGATGCCGGCCGCCGCCGCGCCGCGCACGTGCACGTCGCGGAGCACCACGTCGTCGCCCGAGACGCGGACCTTCATCTGCTCGTAGGCGTGGAACCGCTGGGTCGAGGTGGGCAGCGCCAGGGTCAGCCCGGTGAGCGTGACCCGGTCGCCGGAGACGTGCAGCGCCGAGCGGGTCTCCTGCGTGGCGGTGAGCGTCGCGCCGGTGCCGACCAGCGTCAGCCCCGGCCGGGTCACCCGCAGCACGTCGGAGTGCAGGTAGGTCGCGCCCGGGCGGAACACCAGGGTGGTGCCGCTGGGCACGGTGTCGAACGCGCGCTGCAGCGCCCGGGTGTCGTCGCTGACGCCGTTGCCGACCGCGCCGAACTGCTCGACGGACAGCGACTGCGCCCCGGCGGCGACGACCGCCCCACCGGCCACGGCCGCGCCGCCGAGGACGGCACCGGGCACCAGCGTGCCGGGCTGAGAGCCCCCGGCGTCGGGCGCGGTGGGTGGTTCGGCCGGACCGGGGGCGGCGGGCTGCACGGCCGGCGCGTCGGCCGGGGGCCCGGCCGCGTCGGCCGGGGACGCCGTGGCCGGCGGGGCGTCGGCCATCGGCACCTGCCCGGCGGGCGCCCCGGCGTCGGGGACGGCTGCCCCGGGGACGGCAGGGGCCGGAACGGCCGCCTCGGGCGCCGTGGCGCCGGGGAGGGGGAGCGTGCTGCCCGGAAGGGCCACGACCGCGTCGCTGACCGAGGAGTCGCTGCCGGCGGAGGCGCTGCTGCCGGGAGCCGGCGACGTCGTCTGCCACCAGACCGCACCGCTGGCGACCGCGGCGGCGACCGTCACCGCGACACCCGCGCGCACCGCGCCCCGGGCCGGACGTCGTCCGGCTGCGGGCGACGGGTGGGAGAGGGCAGCGCGGAGCGCGGTCACGGGGCCTCCTACAAGGCGGTGACGTGCGCGGCGGTGGCCGCGTACGAGGTGCCGGCGGAGAACCGGGTGGTTGCGACGGTACGGCCGATCGCTCCCTCACCGGCGGTGCGCGCGGGGTCGAGCAGACGTGTCGTGACCTCGGTGGCGAGCGCGCGGACGTCGAAGGGCGCGACCGCCGTGCCGGCACCGGCCAGCGAGGAGCCGATCCCGGCGACGTCGAAGCCGACCACGCTGCGCTCGGAGGCCATCGCCTCCATCGCCACCAGCGGCAGCCCGGCCTCCCAGCGGGAGGGCACCGCGACGACGTCGGCGGCGGCGTACCACTGCTCCAGCTGCTGGCCGGCCACGACGGTGACCGACCCGTCGGCGCGGGCGCGCAGCTCCGCCTCGTCCGGGCCGGAGCCGACCAGCACCAGCCGGGCGCCGGGCACGGCGGCGCGCACCGCGGGCCAGGCGTCCAGCAGCAGGTCCTGGCCCTTCTGCCGGGCCAGCCGGCCCACGCAGACCACCGTGGGCGCCGACGGGTCGGGGAACGCCAGCTCGCGCCGGGCCGCCGCGCGGTCACCCGGGGTCCAGCGGGCGGGGTCGACGCCGTTGGGCACCACCACGGCGCGGCCGGCGATCCCGGCGGCGCGGCCGGTGGCCAGCTCGGCCTCGCTCACGTTGAGGGTCAGGTGGGTCCAGCGCTGCGCGGCGCGCTCCCACCGGAGACAGGCGGCCCGCACCGGCCCGGTGATCGCCTCGAACGACCACGCGTGCGGCTGGAAGACCGTCCGCCGGGACCCGCGCAGCGCCAGCCGGCCGGCCAGCCCCGCCTTGGAGCTGTGCAGGTGCACCAGCTCCGGGTCGGTCGCCCGGAGCACGCCGCGCAGCGCCAGCGTCTCGGCCGGCACGGTCGGCCCGGGGGACCGGGTGGCCTGCCACGGGAACAGCCGGGCACCGGCCGCCCGAACCTGGTCGGCGAGCCAGCCCTCGGGCGGGCAGGCGACGGCGACGTCCCAGCCCCGCGCGCGCTGATCGGCCACCAGGCCGGCCACGACCCGGGCGACCCCGGCCTCCACGGGCTGGCTGACGTGGAGCACCCGGAAGGGGGTCCGCTGAGCTGGTGGGACGACGTCGAGGGTGCCCAGAGCTGCGTTCACGCCGTGAGGCTGCACCGGCTCCGTGCCCAGCGCGCCGAGCGCGAACGAACATCAGGCGAACACTCTCGGTGACGGATCTCACGTCATGACCGGCGGATGGCCGATAGTTGACCGCGCCGTGCCTGCACCTGCGTGCCGTGACCCAGCGTGGTCGGACTTCCAGGCCTGCGTGTGCGAACGGGTGACGGTGGCGCTGCGTTCGTGGCCGGTCCCGTACCGGGCGCTCACATTCGGTGGGCACGCCGGGCCGATCGTCCGTAGGTTGGCCTGGTCGGTCGAACAGCGCGGTTCCCGGCAGTTCTGCGCGTGCTCGCCGCCGTGCTCTCCGAACCGCCCTGGGGGCCAATCCGTGTCACTCCTCGACAGCGCAGATGAGGTGGTCACCTCACTCCCGCCGACGACGGCGGGGAACCGTCGCCGGTTCCCGGCGCCGCGGCTACGGGGCGAGGGCACGGCCGCCCGCCGCGCCTGGCGGACGACCTACGTCCGTCGCGTCGTCGCCGGTGACCTGGTGCTGGCCTTCGTCGCCGCCTGGTTCGGCCGGCTGCAGCCGGAGACCGGCCCGCTCGCCGACAACGGCACCCCCTGGACGCTGCTCGTCCTGCCCGTGGTCTGGGTGGCCGCGATGACGCTGGCCCGCACCTACGAGCAGCGCTTCCTCTGGGTCGGGCCCGAGGAGTTTCGCCGGGTCTTCTCCGCCGCGGTGCTGCTGCTGGCCGCCGTCGGCACCTTCTCGTGGGCCTTCAAGCTCGAGCTCGCCCGCAGCTTCGTCGTCGTCGCGCTGCCGCTGGCCACCGCGCTGACCCTGCTGCACCGCTACCTGCAGCGGGTCTGGGTGCACCGCCAGCGCGCGCACGGCCGCTACCAGCAGACCGCCATCCTGGTCGGGCACCGCAACGGCACCGCCGAGCTGCACGCCCAGCTCGAGCGGCAGGCCCGGCACGGCCTGCGGGTCATCGGTGTCTGCCTGCCCAGCGCCGGTCCCGACCGCGAGGTCTTCGACGGGCTGCCGGTGCTCGGCGACTTCTCCGAGATCGTCGACGTCGTGCGGGCCTACGAGGTCGACACCGTCGCCGTGCTGCCCTCCCCGGAGCTGGACGGCGCCGCGCTGCGCCGGCTGGGCTGGGAGCTGGAGACCACCGAGGCCGAGCTGCTGCTGGCCCCCGCCGTCACCGAGGTCGCCGGCCCGCGGGTGGGTATTCGACCGGTCAACGGCCTCCCGCTGCTGCACCTGGAGCGGCCGGAGTTCCGCGGCATCCGCCGGGTCACCAAGGACGTGTTCGACCGCTCGATGGCCTTCCTCGCCATCGTCGTCCTGCTGCCGGTGCTGGTCGCGCTGGCCCTGGCGGTCAAGCTCACCAGCCGTGGGCCGGTGTTCTTCCGGCACGAGCGGATCGGCCGCGCGGGCACGCCGTTCCACGTCCTCAAGTTCCGCAGCATGGTCCCCGACGCGGACGCGAAGATGGCCGAGCTGATGGCGCAGAACGAGGGCAACGACGTCCAGTTCAAGATGAAGCGCGACCCGCGGGTCACCTCCATCGGCCGGGTCATGCGCCGCTACTCCCTCGACGAGCTGCCCCAGCTGTTCAACGTCCTCGGCGGCACCATGTCGCTGGTCGGGCCCCGGCCGCACGTCACCCGCGAGGTCGAGCAGTACGGCTACGACATGCGCCGCCGCCTGCTGGTGAAGCCCGGCATCACCGGGCTGTGGCAGGTCAGCGGCCGGTCCAACCTCTCCTGGGACGACTCGGTGCGCATCGACGTCCGGTACGTGGAGAACTGGTCGCTCACCTTCGACCTGATGATCTTGGGCAAGACCGTCGGCGCCGTCGTCCGCGGATCGGGTGCCTACTGACCCACCGGCCGGTGCCCGCGGCCTGCCGAGCGAGCTGCTCCGGCCGCCGGCGGGTCGCCGGCGGCTCGCGCGCGGAGTGGTCGGTCGCGCTGACGCCGAGCAGCAAGGACGGGGGTGCTGCCGGGGCGGGGACACGCGGGGCCGGTCCCCCGCTCAGCTGCGGACGCCGAACCCGCGGACCGTTCTGGCGTTCGCGGCAGTCAGCCCAGACCGAGGTGGGCAAGCACCGCCCGCGCGCTCTCGTCCACGCTGAGCCTCCGGGTGTCCAGGGTGACCTCGGCATCGGTCGGCTCCTCGTACGGGTCGCTGACGCCGGTGAACTCGGCGATCTCCCCGCGGCGGGCTTTGGCGTACAGCCCCTTGCGGTCGCGAGCCTCGCACTCGGCCAGCGGGGTGGCCACGTGCACCAGGATGAAGGAGCCGGCGCCGGCCTGCTCCTCCACCAGCGCCCGGGCGTCGGCCCGGGTAGCCGCGTACGGCGCGATCGGCGCGCACACCGCGATCCCGCCGTGCTTGGCGATCTGCCCGGCCACCCAGCCGATCCGCCGCACGTTCGTGTCCCGATCGGCCTTGGAGAACCCCAGCCCGGCCGACAGGTGGGTGCGTATCTCGTCGCCGTCCAGCAGGGTCACCGTGCGGCCGCCCTCCAGTAGCAGCTCCACCAGCCGTGCGGCGACGGTCGACTTCCCCGCCCCGGACAGGCCCGTGAACATGACGGCGCGGCCACCGGTCCGGGGCTGGACCGGGTCGACCCGGGCGCCCAGCAACTGGCCGCCGTAGGCATCGGCGAGCTCCGGCCACCCGACCTCCGGGGTGGCTGCGCTGACCGGCACCGGGACGACCAGCACCTCCGAGCTGGCCCCGACCGCCTGCGTCCAGGCGCCGGCGGCGAGTGAGATGAGGGCTGCGTCCGGTGCGGAGCCGGCGACCGGGAGGAGTGCCAGCAGCACCGGCGGCAGGGGGGTGACGTCGTCCGGCGGGTTGCCCACCCACACCGCCGGCACCGGCCAGCCGCGCTCCTGCACCTCTGCCCGTACCGAGGACGGTGCGCGCCAGCGCGTCATCTCCCGCACCGTGATGCGCCCACCGTCTCGGCTGGCGACGAGGACCCCCTCGGCGTCCTCGTACTCATCGGCCGTCGGGAGCGCTGGGAGGTCGGGAGTGAGCCCGTACGCGTAGCGGGCCAGCGCCGCGAGTTGGCCATGCGAGAGCCTGGCTCGAGTGTCCGCCATGAGTCGCAGTGTCCCAAGCGCTGGGGCAACACCGTGGAGGTGGCCACTGCAGACCGCGTCGTCACTCCGACGGGCGACCGGGCGGTGATCGATCGAGTGACGAGGGGCGCAGGCCCTGGTCACTGCGCGTGAGCATGGATTGTGTCGCTCGCTCGTGCAACCGGTCCGTCCGGTGACCGTCCTCGTTCCCGGGCCGGCCGCAGCATCCTGGGCCTTGCGCTCCTGCTCGCCACCAGCGCGTGTGGACCGGCGGTCGAGCATCCTCAGGAGCAGCCGGTCGCCATGGTCCACGACCCTGCGGCGCTCTGCCCGGAGCCTGCCGTCGCGATCACCGCCCCTCGTGACGGGAGCGTGGTCGCGCCCGGACCGATCACGGTGATCGGCACCACGGCGACAGCGGGGGAGCTGCTGGTGTGGTCGGCCAGCGATCTCACCGGCGCCCAGGTCGCGTCCGGCTTCGCCACGAGTGCGCCCCTCGGTGAGACGGGGCTCTTCACGATCCCGCTGACGCTGGCCGCAGGCAGGTACACCGTGGAGACCAAGCCCGCCGACACCTCCAGCGGCGGTCCCGGAGAGCAGTGTGCCGTGGCCACCAGTGACCTGGTGGTCGACGGATCGACCCCGGGGCCTCGGTGGCCGTCAGGCGCATCGGGGAACGGCGTTGCCAACGGTGGGTTCGCGGCGTGGAGGGGAGCGGCCGTGGCGATCGGGGGGACCTGGGCGGACAGCGGCGCTGGGCAGCTCGCGCTGTGGCAGTTGCAGCCCGGCGGGGAGTACGGAGCCTGGACCGGCGATCTCGAGATCGCGGTGGGCGCGATCGACCGGGGCGAGACCTGGGCCGAGGCGTCCCGGGGCGCGTACGACGCGCGGTGGTCCAGGTCGCTGAGGCTGATGGCCGAACTGTGGGGGGATCGGGGCGGGACGCTGTACATCCGGTTCGCCCACGAGTTCAACGGTGACTGGTACCCGTGGTCGGTGGGCTTCTCGGAGGTGGACGACTTCCAGGCGGCCTGGCATCGGTTCCGTGCGCTGCAGCTGGTGGAGTTCCCCTCGGCCCGGCTGGTGTTCGCGCCGAACTCCACCAGCGTCGGGCGGTTCGGCTCGGACTGGCGGGAGGCGTTCCCCGGGCCCGGCCAGGTCGACGTCGTCTCGGTGAGCTACTTCAACGGTTGGCCCTACGTCGACAGCGTGGAGGCCTTCCAGCAGTTGGCTGTCTCCCAGGACCAGTTCGGAGGCCCGCGGGGCATCGAGCAGCATCGGGAGTTCGCCCGGTCCGTGGGTCTGCCGTTCGCGGTGAGCGAGTGGGCCAACCACGCGCAGTTCGGCGACTCCAGCCCCTGGGTGGAGCAGATGTACGGCTTCTTCAACGCCCACGCGGGCACCGGGGCCGGGCAGGTGCTCTACGAGATCGCCTTCAATGCGGTCCGGGACGGAAACGCGTTCGGCATGTATCCGGAGACGCGGACACCGCTTGCTGCGGCGGCCTATCGACGACTGTGGTCGGGTGATGCCGCCATCGGGTGACGGTGCAGAGTCGGTGGCTTGGCAGCGGAGAGTCACGACGCGCTGGCGACCTAGCCCCCCGCCGGCCATCTATCCGTCATGTTCCGTCCACCTCCCGTAGGACTGCACGTCTGGAGCTGTTCAACGCAAGGCGGCTCGTTGGTCCTACCGAGGGAGGCCGTGCTGAGTCGAGCCCGTGCGGTCTCCGAGGCCGTCCGCGGCGCCGTGCACCATGGCGTCCGCGAGGTGGACCGCCGGCTCCTCCTCGCCTTGCTCGCGGTCGTCGGCAGCCTGGTGATGGTCCACGTCGTGCGGCACTCGCAACAGGACACCGATGTGGTGGACGACTGGCTCGCCTCGGACACCTGGTCCCTCGAGGCGGATCGCCAGGTCCCCGAGTCGTGGGGCTACCTGCTGTTGCTGGCCGCGGTGGTGATGCTGGTCTGGCGGGCGCGCGCCCAGCGACATCGGTTGTACCTGGCGTGGGCGGCCGCCTTCGCGCTGGCGCTGGTGGACGACGCGTTCCAGCTGCACGAGCGGGTGGGCTGGCGGGTCACCTCGTGGTCGTGGGTGCCTGATCGGCTGGCCGGCCTCGGCACCCAGGACCTGGTCGAGTTGGGCACCTGGGCAGGTCTGGCCGTCGTGCCACTGCTCGCGGTGGTCGTGTCGCACCGGCGCAGCACGCCCACCGTCCAGCGCGATGGCCTGCTCATCGGGCTGCTCGCCCTCGGCTACGTCGGGGTCGGGATCGGCCTGGACATGGTGCACAGCCTGATCGACTCCCACGGGTTGGCGGTGGCCATCGGCATCGGGGAGGACGGGGGCGAGCTGCTCGTCCTCAGCGTCCTGGTCGCGGTGCTGTTCGGGCTCTCCCGTCGCGCGACGGACGTGCGACCGCCGGTGCGGCAGGCCACCGCCACCGTAACCGTGGGCTGAGTCGCCCGGCCCGGTTCCTCATCGACGCGGCGGCCCGTCCAGGGCGTCCAGCGCGACGGACACCTGCCGTGCGGTCGCCTCCGCGTGCCGGAGCCCCAGCATGTCGTGGTGGGCACCGGGGACGTCGACGACCCGGAGGTCGGGGAGCACCGCCCGCCACGCGCCCATCACGTGCTGGAACACGGGGATGCGCCGGTGTGCACGGAAGAAGGTGACCGGACCGGAGTAGGGCTCGACGCGGTGGTCACCGTGCACCTCTGCCGCAGCCAGGAACATGCGGTGCTCGGCCGGCCCGTCGTCCGGCCGGAGCCGCTCCTGGAGCAGCTGTCGGTACGTGTGGTTCATCAGGCCTGGGGTGATCGTGGCGAGCCGGTCGGCCCAGCGCTTGGCCCGCTGCTGGCGGGGTGTGAGCATCGCCAGGGGAGGCAGGACGTCGAGCAGGCCCACGAACTCGACCTCCCGTCCGGCCGCTCGCAGAGTGCGGGCTGCTTCGAGGGCCAGCAGCCCCCCGAAGGAGTGCCCGGCCAGCCGCAGCGGGCCGGTCGGCACAAGCCGGGTGACCTCCGCGACGGCCGACGCGACGAGCGCGGGAACGGACGGTGGGGTGCTGCCGTCGTCGGGCAGGTGTGCCCGGATGCCGTGGACCGGGCCGGTCGAGGTGAGCGCTTGCGACGCCGCGGCGTATATGTCCACGTCGCCCCACAGGTCGTGGACCAAGAACAGCGCAGGCCGCCCCGGCTCACCGGGAGCGAGGAGGACAGTGCCGGCAGAGTCGGTCACCGGCCTCGTCCGACAGACCACCTCGATGAACTCGGTACCGGTCGGATCAGCCAGCAGGGCGTCGACGCCGACGTCCCGTCCGGCCTCCACCCGGACCCGCCGTGCCAGCGTCATCGCCTGCCGGGACGTGCCCCCCAGTTCGGAGAACGTGCCGCCGGCGGAGGGATGTACTCCCAGCAGCTGCTGCCACAGCCGGACGACGACGGCGGCTGGGTCCTCGACGTCATCCGCAGCCGCGGGTTTCATGGCGATGCCACCCCCCCTGTTCCGCGCCAGGGCGGCTGCCCGGGTGATCGCATCGAGACACTCGGGGTTGCGCAGCGAGGACAGGTTGGCCGCCGGCCGGCCGGCCATGGCGTCACGCGCTGCGCGGTCAGAGCGCTTGCCGTTGTGCGTCAGCGGCAGCTCGGGCACCGCCAGCACCAGCGAGGGGACGTGGGCGGCGGAGGCCTGGTCGTGCAGCATCGTGCGGATCACCCGTTCGACGCGCTCGTCCAGGACAGCACCCGGACGGAGCACCACCAGGAGCACCAGCCGGCTGAGTCCGCGGGTGTGGGGGTCCTCCTGTTCCAGCGCCAAGGCGTCGGCGACCTCCGGGACCTGGCGCACGATGGCGTAGATCTCCGACGGGCCGATGCGCACCCCGTCGATGTTCAACACGCCGTCGGACCGGCCGTGCAGGCGCGTGGAGCCGTTGGTTCCGATGTCGACCAGGTCTCCCTGGGTCCACATGCCGGGGTGCTCGGCGAAGTAGGCCTGGTGCCGGCGCGTGCCGTCGGGGTCGCGGAGGAAACAGACCGGGCGGGAGGGGAAGGGGTTGCGGCAGACGAGGTCACCGACCTGGTCGATCAGCTGCTTCCCCGCCGGGTCGACGGCGACGACGTCCAGGCCCAGACTCAGCGCCTGGGCGCGCCCGCGCCGGATGGGGAGGTCGGGGCGGCCGAGCACGAGGCAGCCGATGAGGTCCGTACCGCCGCTGATCGACTGCAGCGGCTGCGGACCGACGGCGTCGGCGAACCAGTCGAACTGCCAGTCGTGCAGCACGGCCCCGGTCGACAGCACCGCCCGCAGTCGGGACAGGTCCTCCTCGGCGGCGGGCCGGTACCCGGCGTCCTGGCACAGCTGCAGGTAGGCCGGGCTGGTGCCGAACACGGTGACGTGCTCCTCGGCGACCAGCCGCCAGAGTGTCTCAGGTCCGTGGAGAGGGCCGTCGTACAGCACCACGTGCGCCCCGGCGGCCAACGCGGACAGCTGCCAGTTCCACATCATCCACGCCGTCGTCGTGTGGAAGTACAGCGTGTCGACGGGGGTGAGGTCGACGTGCAGCCGGTGTTCCTTGACGTGCTCGAGCAGCGACCCACCCGCCCCGTGGACCATCGCCTTGGGTGGGCCCGTGGTCCCGGAGGAGAACATCACGAACAGCGGGTGGTCGAACGGCAGCCGTGGCCACGGCACCGGGGCGCTGTCCTCGTCTTCGTCGGGCAGCAGGTCGGCCAGCCGCGCGGTCACCCTGGTGGACTCGGGCAGGGGGCCGTCATCAAGGACGAGCACCGATCGGAGGGTCGGCAGGCCCTCGAGCAGCGCGCTCAGCGTGTCCCCGGGGACGCCCTGCCAGGCCTCCTGCCCCGTGCGGTCGAGAACGAGCAGCGTCGGCTCGACCTGCTCGAAGCGGCCGAGCAGGGCGGCTGGCCCCATGTCGGGGGTACCTGTGGAGACAGCGCCGCCCAGGGCCGCCACGGCCAGTGCCGTCGTCACCGCTGACGCGGTGTTGGGAGCCACCAGGACCACACGGTCGCCGGGCTGCACCCCCAGACCCGTCAGAGCGGTGGCGGAGGCCTGCACGACCTCCCGCAACCGGGTACGCGAGAAGTTCTGCCGGGAACCGTCACCGTGGACGGCGGTCAGCGCGGGAGCGTCCTCGTCGACGCCGGGCAGGGGACGCAGGAGGTTCTCGGCGTAGTTGAGCCGTAGATCCGGGAAGAAGCGGGCGTGCTCGACATCGTCGTCGGTGCAGACGACCTCCGCGGACCCCTCCCATGTCAGCTCTGACCAGTCGAGGAAGAGGCGCCAGAAGTCGCGGTACCGCCCCACTGTCGACCGGTGCAGCTCGGCGGGCGATCCGGCCGGTGCACCGGCGACGGCGGCCCAGTGGTGGCTGAAGTCGTTCAGCTGTGGACGACGGAGGACTCGCTCGCCGCCGCTCGGCATCTCGTCCTCCTCCTCGGCGCTGGTGCACCGACCTCGGGCCGGACTCTGGACGCTAGGCCCCCTGGATCGAGTCCGCGACCCTCCTGGTCACATTCCGACGCCCTCGTACCGCGGCACGGAGTCCTTCGGCAGGAGGCGGCGCCCGTCGATGACGGCGCAGTCCTGGCCGCGGTCGGCCAGCAACGCCGGCAAGCGCTCGAAGTGCTTCCACCGGGTCATCACCAGGACGGCATCCGCCTCGGCGGTGGCTGCCTCGAGGGAGTCCTCGAAGCGGACGTCCTCACCGAGGACCGCCTCGGCCGCGGAGCGGGCCACCGGGTCGTAGGCGGTCACCGTCGCACCGGCCTCCAGCAGCGCCCGCGTCACCGGCAGGGACGGCGACTCGCGGATGTCGTCAGTACCGGGCTTGAACGCCATGCCCAGAACGGTGATGCGCGCACCGGCCAGCTCGGGCACCTGACGACGGAGCAGCTCCAGCATCCGGGCCGGCTGGGCGGAGTTGGTGTCGATGACCGCGTCGAGGATGGACATGTCGCTGCCGTGCTGCTTGCCGAAGGCGACGAGGGCCTTGACGTCCTTCGGGAAACAGCTGCCACCGAAACCGCAGCCGGCGGCTAGGTACGTCAGGAAGCCCGGGGAAACCCGTGAACCGTCCGCGGCGACCGGCGAGAGCCGCTTGTCCAGGTGCACCCCGGCCATTGCCTCGACCACGTCGACACCGACGGCGGCGCAGAGGTTCCCGATCTCGTTGGAGAAGGAGATCATCGTCGCGAGCAGCGAGTTGGCCGTGTACTTGATCATCTCGGCGGTCGTCGGGTCGGTCCGCACGATCGCCGCATCCGTGAAGGCTGCGTACAGCTCCGCCAGCGCCTGCTGACTGCGCTCGTCGATCCCGCCCAACACGATGCGGTCCGGGGCCATGAAGTCGGCGACCGCGGCCCCCTCGGCGAGGAACTCCGGGTTCATCCCCACACCGAAGTCGGTGCCGGCGCGCTTCCCCGATGCTTCCTCCAGGACCGGGAGCACGACGCCGGCGGTCGTCCCCGGGACGACCGTGCTCTTGACGACGACGACGTGGTACCCGTCCTTCTCCGCGAGTGCCTCACCGATCTGGCGGGCCGCCTCGCGGACGAACCGGAGGTCGATCTCCTCCCCGTCGAACGGGGTGCCGACCGCGACCAGCGTCAGGTCGCTGTCGAGGACGGCGGACCGCAGGTCCGTGGTGGCCCGCAGCCGGACGCCGACGTTGCGTCCCAGCAGCTCCTCCAGGCCCTCTTCGAAGATCGGGGTGACGCCCTTGTTGATCAGGTCGACCTTGGCCTGGTCGATGTCGACGCAGGTGACCTGGTGCCCCAGTTCGCTCAGCCCGACCCCGGACACGAGGCCCACGTAGCCGGTGCCCACCACGGAGACGCGCATGTCAGGAGTCCTCCGCCGTCGAGTTGCCCCGGTACCAGACCAGGGCGCGGCGCAGCCCCTCGTCCAGGGCGATGCCCGGCTCGTAGTCCAGTTCCTCGCGGGCCTTGGTGATGACCGGGCAGCGCCGGTTCGGGTTGTCGACCAGGTAGTCCGCGTCCTCGCTGGTGCCCCGCACCACCGAGCCGCTGTACCCGAACTGGGTCCGGGCCTGGGCCACCATGCGGTCGGCGAGCTCGGCGATGCTGATCTCCGGCGTCTCGGTGCCGATGTTGTATGCCTCCCCGGGGCGGCCTCGGACGAGGATCTTGTAGTAGCCGATCACGGCGTCGGCGACGTAGCAGAACGTCCGGGTCGGGGTGCCGGGGGAGAGCATCACGATGTCCCGGTCGGCCAGGATGTCGCGGGCGAAGTCGGAGATGACCCGGCCGTCGGAGATCTTCAGGCCCGGGCCGTAGTTGTTGAACGGCCGGGCGACGGTGACCGGGAGCCCGTGCTGCTGGGCGAAGTTCACGCACAGCGTCTCGCCGTAGCGCTTGGACTCGTCGTAGCAGGCCCGGGGGCCGGTGCAGCTGACGTTGCCCCGGTAGGTCTCCGGCGTCGGGATGTTTTCCGGCGTGGGGTCGCCGTAGATTTCACTCGTCGAGTAGAAGAGGAACCCGCGCAGCGGGGTGCCCGCGCGCTTCTGCTCGAGCGCGTACTCCAGCAGGCTGCGCAGCCCGTTGACGTTGGCGTCCATCGTCTCGATCGGGTGCATCCGGTAGTACGTCGGAGAGGCGATCGAGGCGGCGTGGACGACGTAGTCGACGTGCCCGAGGTCCTCGGGCAGCGGACCGGTGATGTCGAAGACCTGCAGCGTCAGGTTCGGCGTGCCCTCGAGACGGCTCAGCCAGTCCGGCACACCCCGGGAGTAGTTGTCGTACACCAGGATGTCGATGGGCTCGGCGCCCGAGGTGGCGTTCCAGTGCACGGCGGCCTGGACGAGGTAGTGCCCGAGGAAGCCGGCACCGCCCACGATGAGCAGGCGGTGGCCGGACATCTGGGCGAACTCCTCGCTCAGGCCGGCGCAGATGTGGTCGAGGTCCTGGACCACCACGGCCCGGGCGTCCCGGGCCTCATCGGTCTCGGGCATGGTCTCCGCGTTCATCGGGCGGTCACCGGAGCGGCCGCGGGGAACATCTCGTCCTGCTGCGCACGGAGCTCGTGCACGAGCGTGCCCGTGGGCAGCTCGACGTCGTCATAGGTGAGCACCTGGTCCTTCACCACGTCGCGCACGAGCCGGCAGCCCTCGGCCAGGCCCATCGGCAGCAGCCGCTCCGCGCGGGTGACCGCGTAGCTCTCGCACTGCCCGTAGGTCAGGTACTCGCCCAGGCCGTCGAGGACCTGGCCGGCCTGGGCGTCGACCTTGGCCGTGGTGACCACGTCGACCACCGGACCGGCCAGCGGCGCGATCGGTGCGTCGCCGAACAGCGCGACCCGAGCGACCGAGGCGGCCACCTCGAAGACGGTCAGGTGGTAGGGCACGTAGAAGCTGTACACCGGGCCCTTGCCCAGCTTCCCGTAGTCCAGGTAGAGCGACTGGATCTCGTCAGCGGCCTCGGCGAACACGTACACGCCCGGGCCGGGAGCTGCGCCCACGACGTACTCGACCGCGCCACCGAGGGCGCGCAGCTGCTCGACGTCGTACATGTCGACCATCTCGTCGACGTGGCCGCGGTGCTCGATGCCGATCATGCCGCGCTGGGCCACACCCATGCCGGTGGCGTTCGCCACCAGCGCCTGCTCGAAGGAGATCTTGGTGCCGTCGGCGAACGAGGTCACCATGCTCGGCGTCTGACCCCACTGCTTGGCGAAGGACGCCTGGGTGGTGGGGTTGCGGTAGTGGTCCTGCAGGCCCTTGATGTTGCCGGCCACCAGCGGCCGCAGCCCGAGGGAGCGCACGAACCGGAGCAGGTTCATCTGCACGGCCGGCTGGTCGCCGTCGCAGCCGGTGACCAACACCCCGGCGGCGTCGGCCTTGACCTTGAGCAGCGGGCCGACGGTCGCGTCGAGCTCGGCGTTCATCAGGACGACGTGCTTGCCGCCCTCGATGGCCGCCAGCGAGACATGGGCTCCGTACTCGATGTGCCCGGTGGCCTCGACCACGACCTGGACGCACTCGGCGCCGCAGACCACGGCCGGGTCACTCGTCACCGCGTGGCCGCCGGCGCGAACCACGTCGTCCAGCTCGGCGCTGGTGCTGACGACGACGGCGTCGTCGATCCCGGCCTTCGCGTACGCCTGCAGGGCGGCGTCGACCGACCTGTTGCAAATGGCGACCAGGTCCATCCCCGGGGTGTACCGGGAGATCTGGTTCGCGATCCCGCGGCCCATGAAGCCGGCGCCGAACATCGCGAACCGGACCGGGTCACCGGCCTTGGCCCGCGCCTCGAGGGCGGTGTCGATCAGGATCACCAGTTCACCAGACCTTCCACGGCGCGGAGCCGCGCTGCCACAGTTCTTCGAGGACGTTCTTGTCCCGCAGGGTGTCCATAGGCTGCCAGAAGCCGGGGTGCCGGTAGGCGGTGAGCTGGCCGGCGTGCGCCAGCTCGCGCAGCGGCTCCTGCTCCCAGACGGTGTCGTCGCCGCTGATCCGTTCGATGACGCTCGGCTCGAGCACGAAGTACCCACCGTTGATCCAGGCGCCGTCACCCTCGGGCTTCTCCTGGAAGGCGTGGATCGCCGTCTGGTCCTCGCTGAGCACGATGGCGCCGAACCGACCCGGGGGTTGCACGGCCGTCATCGTCGCCTCCCGGCCTTCCTGGTGGTGGAACCGGATCAGCTCGGTGACGTCGACGTCGGCGACACCGTCGCCGTAGGTGAAGCAGAAGGTCTCGTCGCCGATGTGGTCGGCAACCCGGCGGAGTCGTCCGCCGGTCATGGTCGAGTCCCCGGTGTCGACGAGGGTCACCCGCCAGTCCTCGGCCTTGGCCGAGTGCACGTCGATCTGGTTCTTGGCCAGGTCGATCGTGACGTCGGACATCCGCAGCGCGTAGGAGGCGAAGTACTCCTTGATGTAGGACCCCTTGTATCCGCAGCAGATGACGAAGTCGTTGATCCCGTGCGCGGAGTACGTCTTCATGATGTGCCAGAGGACCGGGTAGCCGCCGATCTCGACCATGGGCTTCGGTCGTACGGAGGTCTCCTCGCTGAGGCGGGTCCCCAGGCCGCCGGCGAGGATGACCGCCTTCATGCGGCGCCACACGGCGACAGTGCGGATGCGGATCGATCAACTCGATTGAGCACGGAACTTCCCCTCTTCGTCACAACGGCGTCCATCGTCGCGCACGGACGGTGGGCATGGCGGTGGATCTGGGCGTCTCCGCTCGAACGGGTGACAATCGGCAACCACCCTGCGTGGCGCGCTGGGCGACCAGCGTCCAGAGAGTGTCCGGCCCGGCGCACGGCCTGTCGAGACTCCCTGGTGTGGTGCTCCCCGGGCCCGTGCCGCGAGATACCCTGGCCGCCCTCATCGACCTCCGACGAGCGGGAGCACCGTGCGAGCACAGATGACCGTCACACCGAGGGGCGCAGGCGTGGCGGGCGCGCTGCGCGACGGACGCCGGGCCGGGGCATGAGGTACACGCCGCTGGCGGTGGACGGTGTCCACCTGGTCGAACTGGAACCCCGTTCGGACGAACGGGGGTTCTTCGCCCGCGCCTACGCCGGTGAGGAGCTGGCGGAGCGGGGCCTCGAGGCTCAGGTGGCGCAGTGCAACCTGTCCTACAACCGTCTCGCCGGGACGGTGCGGGGACTGCACCTGTCCCTACCAGGTCATCCGGAGGCCAAGTTCGTCCGGTGCACAGCAGGCGCGATCGTCGACGTCGCAGTCGACGTGCGCCCGGACTCCCCGACGTACCTCCAGCACGTGATGGTCGAACTGACCGCGGACAACCGTCAGGCCCTGTACGTCCCACCGCACCTCGCTCACGCCTATCAGACGCTGACCGACGACACCGAGGTGCTCTACATGGTCAGCACCCCTTACGCGCCGGGCGCGGAGATCGGTTTCCGGTACGACGACCCGGCATTCGGCATCGAGTGGCCACGAGAGGTCGCCATGGTCTCGGAGAAGGACACGTCCTGGGCCGACTTCGACCGAGAGGCCAACGCCGCCACGTTCGCGAGGTCCTGAGCCGCATCGACCGTTGCCGGAGCGCCGTCAGCGGAGCGGCCTCCACCGGGGGTGAGCCGTCGAGCGCTCAGCGAACCTGGGGGTCCTCCACCGATCGGAGCACGGAGATGAACTCGTCGGCCCGCTCCAGCTGGGTCTGCAGCTGTGCCCGGCGGGTCAGGGCGCTCGCGAGGAAGGTGCGCAGCCGGTCGAGAAGTGCCTCACGTTCCGCTGGGGTCAGGTGCACTCGGCGGAGTCCCTCCACCACGTCCAGCAGGTCGCGCATCTCGTCCACCGTGAAGCCCAGTGGCTTCATCCGCCGGATCACCATCAGCCGCTGGTAGTCCGCCTCGCTGTAGAGCCGAAAGTTCCCTGCCGTCCGAGCTGACGGGGTCAGCAGGCCGGTCTCGTCGTAGTGGCGGATCGTCGGATGTGACAGGCCGGTGCGCTCGGCGAGCACGCCGATGCGCATGAGTGGCGGGACTGACGGGCCGCTCATGTCTACCTCCGGGCATGCGGTTGCGCTTCTGGGTGGAACCGACTGCGCAGAGTAGCCGCTTTCCGTGGCGAGGGAAGCGCGGACCCCCCAGTGGTGCGGGAACCTGCGCCATAGCCTCAGGTGAAGTTAGAGTCTCGATCGTGACGGATGGTGAGCGGCGGCAGTCCGCAAGCGTGCGGTCGAAGGGCGTCCGTCCTGAGTCCGCGCAGCCGTCCGTGAGCCGGCCGGCGAGCACGCTGTCCAGCGAGTTCGATCCGCGCCGGAACAGCCTAACGGTGCTGCGGCTGGTCCTCGCCGGGATCGTGGCCGTCGGGCACGCGTTGCTCGTCGGGTTCGGCCACCAGCCTGCTCTCGGCAGGACGAACCTGGCCGACTACGCCGTGGACGCCTTCTTCGTCGTCAGCGGTTTCCTGGTGGCCGGCAGCTACCTGCGGCTGAGGTCGTTCCGGCGGTACGCCTGGCACCGATTCCTGCGGATCATGCCCGGCTTCTGGGTCTGCCTCGTGGTGACCGCCGTCGTCGTCGCGCCACTGGCTGCGGCGCTGTCGGGCGCCGCCCCCTGGACGGTGTTCACCGCCGAGGAGGACCCGGCGTGGCAGTACCCCGTGGTCAACGCCGCACTCCCCATTCTCCAGTACGAGATCGCCGGGCTGAGCACCGACGTCGGCGAGACGGCCCTGGACGGGTCGCTCTGGACGTTGCAGTACGAGGCGGCCTGCTATGCCCTGGTCGCGCTCCTCGGGCTCTTCGCCCTCCTCCACCGTCGCGCACCGCTGGTCGTCCTCGCGGTCACGGCCTGGCTGCTGGCGCTGCTCGAGAACGCCGCGCTGATCCCCGTCGACGTCCCGGTGTTCTCCAATCAGGAGCTTTTCCGTCTGACGCTGTTCTTCCTGCTCGGCGCGGCTGCGTTCGTGCACGCCGATCGTGTCCCCATCCGTGGTCGCTGGGCGCTGCTCGCGACGGGGACCGTGCTCGCCGGGGCCTTCATGCTCGACGACTACCACCTCGTCGGGGCGGTCGGCTTCGCCTACCTCTGCCTGTACGCCGTCGTCCGGCTGCCGCTGCGCCAGAACCCGGGCTGGGACTTCTCTTACGGGCTGTACATCTACCACTGGCCGGTGGAGTTCCTGCTCGCCCTGGCCGGGGCGACCGCGCTCGGGGAGGCGACCTTCGTGCTGCTCAGCCTGGTGCTGGCTCTCGTCGCAGCGGCCGCCTCCTGGTACGTCGTCGAACACCCGGCGCTCCAGTTGAAGGACGCTGCCTGGGTCGACAGGTCCCGCACCGGCCACGCTCGTCCGCGCGTGGACCCGCGGGTCACACGCGCTGACGGCTGAACCGGCTGGTTCAGCTCCCGAACGGGTGCCGGCCGGGCTGGATCGCCGCCAGCAGCGGCCGGACGGCGGCCTTCCACGAGTGGTCCTCGGCGACGGCCCGGGCACCTGCGCGGCCCAGTTCCGCGCTGCGGCCGGGGTCGGTCAGCAGGTCGATGACCGCGGCCGCCATCTGCTCGGGGGCGTCCGCCACGACGACCCCCCGCCCGACCAGGTCCTCCAGCCCTTCGGCCCCGATGGTGGTGGCCACCACCGGCCTGCCTGCGGCGAGGGACTCGAGGATCTTCAGGCGTGACCCACCGCCGGCGCGCAGCGGGGCGAGCGACACCCGGGTGCGCTCGTACCAGGGGGCGAGGTCGGCGACGGTCCCGGTGACCTCGACGCTGGGGCCGGCGAGACTCCGTACTGCCTCGGTCGGGTTGCGACCCACCAGCTGGAGTCGGGCATCCGGCACCGCGGCAACGACCCGGGGCCAGACCGTCCGGCTGAACCACAGGGCCGCATCGACGTTCGGGCCCCAGGAGAGCAGGGCCACGAAGCTGGCGATGGGTCCGGTGGCCGGGGGCAGCGGTTCCGGCTCGTCCCAGGCGTTCGGCACGACGACCACCTGGGGGAGCGTCACGATCGACTCCAGGGTGACCCGGTCGACCTCGCTCACCACGGCGACGACGTCGACTCCTGCGGCGCGCCGCTCCAGGCGCCGCAGGGCGAGTGCCTCGACGGCGAAGACCAGCCGGCGCAGTCCGCGCCCGGCGTCGGCGATCCGGAGTGCCAGTGCCGACTCGATGTTGTGCATGTCGAGCACCCGCGTCCTGGCGTTCAGGCCGCGGGCGTAGGGGAGCAGCTGGACGTGCTCGACCACGAGGACGTCGGTGTCGTCCCGGACGGCGGAGGCGACGGCTTCGGCCAGGCGCGGGTCCCAGAAGCGCGCCGCGGTCAGGGACTGGCCGCGGGCCAGGCCGGCCAGCAGGTCGCGCACGCGGCGGGTGTGCGGCACGCTGCGCACCTCGATGCCCTCGGCGACCAGAGGAGCTGCGTCCTCGTCGGTGCCCGCCAGGGCGCAGATGGTGACCTCGCCGTGTTCGCGAAGGGCTCGGACGATGCCGAGCGTGCGCCGCTTGTCCCCGCTGTTGGGTGGCCACGGCAGGAACTTGGCGACGACGACGCTGCGCACAGGAACACCTCGGGTGGAAGGGGGGCGGGTGCGCACGGTAGCTGGTCACCGCCTGGCAGCAGACCGCCAACCCTCCCGGGGCCTGACGCGGCGGCGAGGGCCGGGCGCCGCGGTCTGATCGCGTGTGTTCGCTCGGCGTGGCGTACCTCACGTTTGTTCGACTGGAGAACGAACGTGCAGCTCAGACACCCCCGAGAGGGTCTCCTCGAGAGCGCGGGGGTGCTCGCTGGTGCTGGTGTGACTCGTGTGCACTGGCATTACTCCGCGTGACTTCTCGGATGCTGAACGAAGTGCAAGCATCCATATGTCGTTGATGTAATTCGTTCACGCGCCTGCCGCGGGACGTCCGGAGGACTTGTGACTCGCACCGAACCATCCCGTGAGGCGGCGCTAATCGTGGCTGCAACCGACAACCTGGCGCGCCCCGCTCGTCGTGCGGGGCGGATCTGATGGCCCGGCGTCGTTGCGCCCGGCGGTTCGGCCGCCGGCGCGGCGTGCTCTTCGTCATGAGCGGCATCGTCACCGTCACGACGTTCAGCACGAGCCTGCACGCGACCATGGACCCGTCCGAGGCCGCGGTGGCCCAGGAGGCGGCGGTCGGCTCGGCCGCATCCGGTCCGACGAGCCAGGGGGACGGTGCCGGTCAGTCCGCCCTCGTGAGTCCTGAGCAGGCTCCGGTGACGACCCCGTCTCCCGATTCCACAGCCGTCGAGGGGGCGGAGGCGACCGGGACGTCGGGGAGCCAGGCTGGCAGCGGGGCGGATCAGTCCGCGCCGGCCGAGTCGGCGGCTCCCGCGTCGCCGTCCTCGAGCGCTGCGGGGTCCGCTGCTCCGGTGGGTGGTCAGGAGTCGGTCGCGCCCGCGTCTGCGGCGCTCGCCCGACCCGCCGACAGTGCGGGGTCGGCCGATGTCAGCGCCGCGGCCCTGGCGCCTGGGGCATGGCTGTCCGGCGCGTCGGGGACCGGCGCGGCTGATGGCGCGCTCGGCGCCTGGCGGGGCACGCCGGTCGAGGTGGCGGCCACCTGGGCGGACAACAACGAGGCGATGACCCAGCTGTCCCAGCTCGCTCCCGGGGGGGAGTACGGCTCGTGGGACCGTCCGATCGACGTGGCGCTCGGTGGGATCGGCTCGGGCGAGAGCTGGAGCAAGGCCGCTCAGGGCGCCTACGACGGCCGCTGGAGGCAGTCGCTCACCAAGCTCCGGACTCTCTGGGGTGCTCGGTCGGCAACCGTCTACATCCGCTTCGCCCACGAGATGAACGCCAACTGGTACCCGTGGGCGGTCAACGCGGGCAACCACCAGGACTTCATCGCCGCCTGGAAGCGGTTCCGTGCGCTGCAGCAGGAGATCTTCCCGTCGTCCCAGCTCGTGTTCTGTGTCAACCGTGAGTCCGTCGGCACCAGCATCGACTGGCGGAAGACCTTCCCCGGCGCCCAGTACGTCGACGTCATGGGCGTGGACTACTACAACCAGTACCCCTACGTCGCCAGCTCCGCCGACTTCGCCAGCTCGCTGGGTCAGAAGGACGGCTACGGGGCGCCCAAGGGACTGCAGCAGCACCTGGACTTCGCCCGCAGCGTCGGCCTCCCGCTGTCGCTCCCGGAGTGGTCCGGCATCGGGACCAACGGGGACTCGCCGGCCTTCATCGAGGGGATGTACAACTTCTTCCGGGCCAACGCAGGCGCAGGGGCCGGCCAGCTGCTGTACGAGGTGCAGTTCAACGTCGGCATGAGCGGCGGCAGGTTCCAGCTCTACGCCGGCTCGCAGATGCCGGCCTCCGCCGAGGCCTACCGCCGGCTCTTCTAGCCGGGGGCTGACTCGCTGCGGTCACCGTCCAGGCTCCAGGGCGGACGGTGACCGCAGCGTTCCGGGGTGCGACCCCGGTGCCGGGGCAGGGATCCAGCGGGCTTAGCTGTCGTGCGACCGGCAGGTCACAGGTGGACGCCGACGCGACGGGCCACCCGCTTGACCGTGGCCTTCGTCCGGGTGGTGGCGCTCTCCCGGGGACGGGCAGCCCACAGCCGTTCGAACTTCTCGTCCGTGGTGAGCGCGGGGTCCGCAAGCGTGGACCGCAGCACGGGCTGGAACGGCTCCCGGATCTCCGCCGGCCAGTAGTGCCGCACGACGCTCCGGGCCTCGCGGAGTTGCGTCCGCTGGTCGAGACACACCGTGAAGGCCAACTGCTCCGCGGTGTGGGACAGCTCGTTGAACCCGCGCTCGAGGAGTTGGTCGGTCAGCAGCTCGACCTCGCGGCACAGGTGCGCATCCGAGGCGTGCAGCCCGACGACGCCCGCGTTCCAGGAGTCGCGGTCCGCCCCGAAGGTCCACGGGCGGCCCTCGCTGTCGACCGGCTCGCTCCGGCTCAGGACGTGCTCGAGCGCAGCCACCTCGGGTGCGGGCGGCCGGCCCTCACGGAGGTGCATGAGGCTGACGCCGGGCGCGAGTTTGGAGAACAGCTCGGCCGGCGACCTGACGAAGTACGTGTCGCCGTCCACGTAGATCGTGCGCTCACTGTCGGGGAGGGCCATCGCGGCGGCCATCATCCGGATCTTCCCCCGCCAGACGTACCGTTGCGGTCCGACCCAGTCGGCGACCGTGGCATCGTCCACGAAGACGACCTCGACCGGCAGGTCCCGGAACGGCGCGGCGTCATTGGCGAAGATGACGATGTGCCACCCTTCGTGGTCCACGAGGAAGCGCGCTGCGCTCATGATGGAGAACCGGAGTTCGTCCACGTGCTTTCCTGCGCCGAGGCTCAGGTAGACGAGGCTGTCGATGGAGGGCCCCCTGTGTCGGTGAACGGAAGTGGCGTCTCGGTGAGCCTAACGGCGATCAGGCGGGCTCCTGGTGGGCGCGCGACGCTCCGTGCTCTCTGCGGAGAGGTCTGCCTGTGACTCGCTCCGGGGTCAGGCAGCTGGCGGGGCGCGCGGGCTGGAACGTCGCGGACCAGATCGTGTCGAGCGGCACCAACCTGGTTCTCTCACTGCTGGTCGCACGGTCACTCAGCGCCGACGGGTTCGGCGCCTTTGCCGTGGCGTTCACGATCTACTCCTTCCTCATCGGTGCGGGGCGGGCGCTGATCTCCCAACCGCTGGTCGTGCGGTACACGAGCGCATCGTCTGATGAGTTCCATCAGGCCTCTCGTTCTGCGACCGGCGCAGCCACCCTGCTGGGGCTGGCGAGCGGTGTCGTCACGGGCGTCTCGGGGTTGCTGCTGGGCGGGGCGGTGGGCGCCTCGCTGGTCGCCATCGGCGTGCTGCTCCCCGGACTGCTCCTGCAGGACATGTGGCGGGCGGTCTTCGTCGCCGACGGCCGACCGTCCGCAGCCTTCGTCAACGACCTCGTCTGGGGCGTCGTTCAGTTCGCCGCGGTCGGGATCTTCCTCGTTCTCGACCAGCGCAGCGCGCCCGCCATGCTCGTCGGCTGGGGAGGCGCTGCACTCGTCGCTGCGGTGCTCGGTGGGTTCCAGTTCCGCGGGCACCCGCAGGTCCGGTCCAGCATCGCCTGGCTCATCCGCCAGCGCGACCTGCTCGGGTATTACGCTGCCAGCTTCCTGAGCGTCATGGGCGCCAACCAGATCACCATGCTGCTCATCGCGGGCCTCGGTGACCCGGCCGACGTGGGGGCGCTGCGGGCCGCTCAGGTCGTGCTCGGGCCGCTCAACCTCGCCGGCTACAGCTTGTCGGCGTTCGCGCTGCCGGAGATGGCGCGTCGCCGGCTCACCGGCAGGCGGGCGATCAAGGTGGCGGCCGCCCTGTCCGGGGTGATGGTGCTCGCGGACCTGGTCTGGGGTCTGACGCTGGTCTTCCTGCCGGACCAGTGGGGCGTCCTCCTCCTCGGGGACAGCTGGTCCAACGCGCAGGACGTGCTGCCCGCGACCCTGCTCGGCGTGGTCGCCATCGGGTTCGGCTTCGGCGCATCGACGTTGTTGGTCGCTCGGGGGTTCGCCAAGGAGACCTTCTGGATCTCGTCCCTGCTCGCCCCCGGCTTCCTGGTCTTCGGGTTGCTGGGCCTCCACCTGGGGGGGGCGCCCGGCGCGGCTCTCGGCCTGTCGCTGGCCCAGTGCCTCGTGGCGCCCCTCACCTGGTGGCGGGTGCTCGTCCTGATGCGCCGGGAGCGCAGGACGGGGACGGCCCCCGCCGCCGCGGGGTCCCGCTCCGCCGCGCCCGAGGTGGCCGAGGAGGCGGATCCTGCGACGGCCGAACAGTGACCGCTGCGTCGAGGGCGGCAGCGTCGTCTGACGTCGGGGCCGGACCGGTCGCGGGTGGTCAGCGGCCGGGGGGCAGCCCGAAGGTGTGACCACGCGGACGGGCCTGTCGGTCACGTGCGCCCAGCGTCGTGAGGACCCAAGCCAGGGATGCCGTCTGAGGTTGCAGCAACGCGCCGGACAGGACGAACGTCATCACCAGGAGCGCGCCCGGAACGACCCGCCACGGACTCCCGTCGAGCAGGGCGGCGATGAGGAAGATCGCGAAGAGCCCGCCGGCGATCAGGCCGTACTCGAACGTCAGCTTGGGCACCGACGAGTACAGGACCACCTCCCCGATGCCGTTGCGGTTCGACGCGAGCAGCCGCTCGGAGTTGCCCGCGCCGCCACCGATCAGATAGCGCTCGGGCTCTGCCTCCAGCCCCTCCCGCACCTCGGTGAACGGCTGCACGAAGCGTGCGTAGCCGCTGCTGCCGGGCTGCGTGACCTCCGTCGAACGGCCGAGCAGCAGGGGCCCGGAAGGACTGAGCAGGACCAGGGTGAGGGCGACGGCGCCGGCCACCACGTAGGCGGCCCGGATCTGCCGGGGAGCGCGCAGCACCAGCAGCACGACGCCCACGGCGAGCAAGATGACGCCGGTTCCCGACACGGAGGAGGCGAGGCCGGCCACCAGCACGAGCAGCTGCCAGGCGCGGACGTGGAGCATCAGCCCGACGATCACTGCCAGTGCGCAGAACTGCGAGAGCAGCGACGGCTCCAGCAGGACGAACGCCGTCGACTTGTAGGTCTCGGACCCGTAGACCAGCGGGATGACCGTGTTGTAGTCCCCCACCAGGAAGTCCGCCGAGATCCACTGGGGAAGGTAGTCCTCGAAGGTCCAGATCCCAGCCAGCTGCGCGGCGAACTGGCCGACGCCGACGATGGCCAGGACGACCATCACCCGGACGAAGACACGGCCTGCCTGCAGGACCGCCGCCCGGCCCGCGGAACCGGATATGCGCATGGTCCACGGCAGGTAGACGGCGAGCAGCAGCATCAGCGACGAGAGCGAGACGGTGCCCCCGTTGATCGTCACTGCCGCGGTCGCCGCGACGACCGCCGTGGCGGCCATCAACAGCAGCTCGACCCGGATGCGGCTGATCATCAGTCGCCGGCGGACGAGCAGGACGGCGACCAGTGCGTACGTCAGCGGGAGCGCGACGCCGATGCTCGTGTCGGACACCGGCACCCCGATGCGCTGCGTGAGCACCAGCAGGATGACGAAGCCGTTCAGCAGCCGCTGGTCCACCTTGTCCCACGCACTGCCCGGTGCGGCCGTCGCGCCGTCGGCAGACGGCTGGACCTGGCGCGGCTCGGGCGGGTGGGGCGCCAGCGTCCCGCGACCGTCCATGCTCATCGTCCGGCTCGGGGTCGCCGGCGGAGGACGTCCGCGGCGCCCTGCCAGAAGCCCCATCCCCAACCCACCTGCATGGCGACCAGCGCCGCCGGGACGGTGCGACGGTCTGCTCCGGGAGGTGTGGCCCGGGAGATGGCGGCACCGGCCCCGGCCACCGCGAGCAGGTACGGCGTCACCGCGGCGGCGGCGATGCGCGGCTTGCGGGTCGCCACGAGGGCGGCGGTGGCCAGCCACAGGACGAGGGCGGGTGGTGCGAAGTGCCGGATGCGCATGCTCGCCGGGTGCCGGATGGCGACCAGCGTCTTGCCACGGCCGTAGCGGCGGTACTGGCGGAACAACTGGGCCAGCGTCTCCCGGGACTGCCAGGCGATCTCGAGCTCCGGGTCGAACAGGAGGTCGCCACGGCCGCGGAGGCGCTGGTCGAACTCGAAGTCCTCGTTGTTGGGCACGTCGGTGTCCCAGCCGCCCAGTTCCCGAACGGTGGCCGTCGCATAGGCGCCGAACGGGATGTGGTCGGTGACCTGCTGGGTCGTGCCGTAGTGGTAGGTGGACCCACCGACGGCGAGCGGCGAGTTCAGCACTGCAGCGATGGCCTTGCCGGCCGGCGTGCGGCCGACCGCGGTCTTGCGCCCGCCGACACCGACCCAGCGCCCCTCTTCGAGACGGCGGACCGCATGGGCTACGTAGCCGGGTGGGATCGTCGAGTGCGCGTCCACGCGGACCAGCCACTTCCCGCGAGCCCGCGACAGGGCGAGATTGAGACTGGCCGGGATCGACGGCTCCGGGTTGTGCAGCACCACGACCCGCCGGTCGGTCGCGGCCCGGGCGCGCAGCTCCTCGGTCGTGCCATCGGTCGACCCGTTGTCCACGACGACGACCTCCAGGCTGACGCCGTCCTGGGTGAGCACTGAGTCCAGGCAGCTGCCTATCGTCGATACCTCGTCCCGAGCGGGGATGATGACGCTGACCTCGGGAACCTCACCTGCCGGAGCACCTTCTGTCGCGGACCCACGGCCCTCGATGAGTGACACGGGGCGCACCTCACTGTTCCATCGCCGGGGTGATTCGGGAGGCTGGTGCTGCCCCACGGCGCATCGCATCCAGCAGGAGCCGCCTCTGCCGGACGAGTCCGGACGGCCGGTGCGACCAGGCCACACGCCCAGGCACCATACCGAGTCGAGGCCCCGCGGCTGGGTGACGCCGCGTCGGAGCCCCTCGATCGGGGGAATGGCGGCCAGCCGGGCCCATGGGCCCGTCCCGCCGTGTCAAACTCGGGTCTGATCTGGACCCGACGAGATCACGATGCGCAGGCCTGGTGGCTGGGTGCCCATTAACGGACCGGTGGAGGAGAACAGCGTGGCCCGACCTGTGGCAGGCGTCCCCGAGGGGCAGGCCAGGTCGGTCGTCCTCTCCGCGATCTGGCGTGCCCGGTGGGTGGTGCTGGGGGCGGTCCTGGTGGCCGGTGTCGGCGGATACGCGGCCAGCGCGAGCCAGCCCAGTGTCTACACGGCACAGAGTCGCGCGGTCCTCTCCGCGAACGCGCCGTTCACACCTCTGAGCGGTCAGTCCTACAACGACCCGGCGCGCTACATCTCCAACCAGGTGGCCCTGATCACCACGGTCCCCGTGCTGAACCTGGCGGTCGAGCGGCTGGGTGAGGACCTCACGGCGACGGAACTCGCGGCGGGGATCGAGGTCGAACCGTCCGGCGCCGACGACGTCATAGCCGTACACGCATCTGCGCCGACGGGGGAGGCGGCTGCCGATCGAGCGAACGCCGTGTTGGCCGCCTACCAGCAGTACGTCGTCCAGCAGGTCTCGAGGACCGTCGCCGCCGCAACCGGCGCGACCACCGACCCCGCCGTCGTCGACCAGGTGCGTACCGAGGCCGCCGTGTACGGGGACGGGGTCCTGCTGGTCGAGGAGGCGTCCGCCCCTGGCGATCCCGCATCGCCCTCCCCGGCCCGGGATGCGCTCCTGCTGGCCGTCGTCGCCGCCCTCCTGGGCATCGGGCTGGCACTGTGGCGCCGGGCGCCGGCGAGGGACAACAGCGCGCCCGTCGACGCCGCGGGGGCCCGCGTGCTCGGCTCGGTGCCGGTGAGCTCCGCGCGCCGATCGCCCGGGCGGGTCACCGAGCCGGAGCAGTTCGCGCTCGTCCTGGTGTCCCTGCAGTACGCCCGACAGGGGCTCCCCGGGCCCGTGCTGATCACCGGTGCCGGCCGGAGCAGTGGCGCTCCGGGCCTGGCGCACGGGCTGGCGGTCACGGCGGCTGCGCGGGGGCAGAAGGTCCTGCTGGTCGCCGCCGACCTGGATGACGCGGAGCTGCTCGACCACCTCCGCGTCCCCGGTCGGCCGAGGCCGCTCGATGCGTTGACCGACGGCGCGGAAGTGTCCGAGTGCCTTGCCCCGGTGCCCGGCGCGCCGGGTCTGTCCCTGGCCGTTCTCTCCGGAACTGCCCTGCCGGCTCAGGGCGCGGGTGGCGAGCTGGCGCAACTGGCAGCCGAGTACGACCTCGTCCTGCTCCAGACGGCGCCGGTGACGGACGACCCGCTCGCCTTCTCGCTCGTCGGGCACGCCGGGGCGGTCGTCGCAGCCGTGGGCGTCAAGGACACCGCGGACCGGATCGCATCGGTCCGTGCGCGGACCGATGCCGCCGGGCGGCCCCTGATCGGCATCGTGTCCACCCGTCCGGCACGTGGGAAGCGGGCCCCTGCCGCGGGGGCGGCGTCCGCGCCGGTGCGCAAGTCACCCGCACCACCCGCGAAGACCAGCACCCCGGTGCCGGCCGGCGATGGGTCGTCTGCACTCAGTCGACCCAGCTGAGCAGAGCGGGTATCCACGTCGCGAGAGCGCAGCTCGCGACGGTCCTACCTGAGCGGCGGGTGTCAGTCCCTGCTGAGGGAGTCGAGGAGCTCCTCCCACCCTGGCGTCTGCACGACAGGTGGAGGGGCTACGGGTCCAGCGGGGCCCGTACGGTCGAGCCAGGACGAGCTGCTCGGCGCGGCTGTCGGAGCAGCGTCGTCCAGCGGCGGTCCGGCGGTCGGCTCGGGCTGGGTCGGCTCGGGCTGGGTCGGCTCGGGCTGGGTCGGCTCGGGCTGGGTCGGCTCGGGCTGGGCGGGTTCGGGCTGGGCCGGCCCGGAGGCCCCCGTACGCCCGGCACTGGGCGAGGCGTTCGGCCGGCCGCCGCTGACTCCGGCCGCCGGCTCGTCGGCGGCGGTGCCGGTGCCTGGGGCGGGTGCTGCCGGGGCGGCGGTCTGCGCCGGGCGGTCGAGGGCCGGGGCCACGGCGCTGGGCGTCTGCTCAGCCGTGCGACCGGTCCGGCTGGGCGTTGTCCGAGTCCTGGCCGATGACCCGGCGTCCGGCGACGGTGCGCCACCTGCCGTCGTGACGCCGGTGGAGCGGCTGTCATCCCGGTCGGCCGTACCGCCCGGACTGGCTGAGGGGCCGGGGGCGGCTGGAGCGTCCGCCCCTGGGGCGACGCCTGTGTCCGGCCCAGCGGCGAGGTCTGGCTCCCGGGGCAGTGGCGCAGGAGCGTCAGCCCCGGCACCCGCAGCTGCGGGGGCGGGTTCGCGGGCATCGGCCTCGTTGACCGATGCCGCCCACGGCGGCGCCGCAGGATGCGGGTCCCCGGATCCCGTGACGACTGTGGCGCCGCCGGCCAGCGCCAGGACGAAGGAACCGAGAACGGCCGCCCCTGCGCTGGTGGGGAAGGGGGCGTGACCGGGGTGAACCTCCCGGGCAAGGGCGCGCGCCCCTGCCCGGGACAGCAAGAGCGCGCTGGAGAAGAAGAGTGCCGCACTCACCCCGAACCGGAAGAACACCAGCACGCCCAGAGCGGCAGCGCCGCCGAGGAGCAGGTCAGGACTGATCGACGTGGCGGGTGTCTGCTCGCCCGACCGCGTCGATCGCGGCTGTCCAGCCATGCGAAACCTCCTGGTGCGTGCGGTGATTGCACACGACTGGACACCGGAGGGCAACGGGTGCGGCTGCCAGCGGCCAGCTCAGCTGCCGGTGACGACCTTGCCGCCGACCGTCGCCCGGCCCGTCAGGGCTCCGAGGGCATATGCCCAGTGCTCGCGGGATCGTTGACGGTCGCCTCGCAGGCGCCTCTCCGCTGCCCGCACGGCGTAGCCGAGCACGATGCTGGCGATGGCCGGTGCGGCCGCGGCAGTCGAGTGGTGCTTGCGCAGGTAGCGCGTCATGGACGCGCCACGCAGCCGCATCATCTCGAGGGAAGGCGCACCCGAACCGCCACTGGCGCCACTGATCGTCACATCGGTGCGGAGACGCTCGGTCAGTCCGCGGGCACGTGCCGCACGACCGTAGGCGACGTCCTCGAGGTAGACGTAGAAGTCCTCGTCGAACCCGCCCAGCTCGAGGAACGTCTCTCGCCGCACCGCCATGACCCCTCCGCTCACCCAGTCGACCTGCTCTGGCTCACCGATCGCCGGGCGAGCGAACAGCCCTGCCCGGGGGAAGAGCTTGTGCAGTCCCGCGGCGTGGACGGCGGCTCGTCGGAACGTCGGCTCCCAGCCGCCGACGCCGATCTGGGCGCGACCGTCCGGCTCCACCAGCGTCCCTGCGCTCGCCGACACCAGCGGATCGTCGGCCACGTCGTCGACCAGGGCAGCGAGGTCCCGGGCCGTCGGGCGGGTGTCGGGGTTGACGAAGACGAGGTGCGCAGCGGTCGACGTGCGAGCGCCGAGGTTCGCGCCTCGGGCGAAACCCACACCTCCTCCGCTGAGGTACCTGCCGTTGGTGCGCGAGGAGATGAGCTCCCGGAGCCCGTCGGCTCCGTCCGAGTTGTCGACCACTACGACGGGGAGGTCCGCAGGCAACCCGGCGAGCATCTGTTCCACCTGGGTGCGGCTCCGGTAGGCGACGACCACCAGCTCCACGTCATGGGCGGCCAGTGCGTCTGCTGCCTGCTCGTTCGGCCGGGCTGCCATCATGCGGGACCTCTCCTGTGCGCTGTGCGTCGGTGCGCCGCGGGCGCAGGTACAGTCGCCCGGGCGAGATCTTGCTCGCGCGAAGAGTAGCCGCAGGCCCACGACCTCCCGGCTCGGTCCCGACCGGGCCCGCCCGAGGACGGGCGATGCCAGAGGAGGGCGTGTGTCCGGAGGGGCCGAAGGCGGTTCGTCGCCGGTCGAGCACGCCACCCTCGAGAGGGCGAGCAGGCCGGCTGATGAGGCCGGTACGCGTAAGCGCACTGGGCGCCGGACGCTCTTGCTCGGTCTCGCCCTCCTCCTTGTCGTCGCGCTGGTCGTGATCGGGTCCCTCGTCGGTGGCGAGGACGACGAGCCGCTGCCGACGCAGTCGCCGGACACCACGAGTTCGGCGCCGCCCGAGTGGCTCTCCGGTGCCTCCGGTGTGGGAGTGGCCACCGGGGAGTTCGGGGCGTGGAGAGGGACGCCCGTGGAGATCGCGGGCACCTGGGCCGACGACGAGGACGCCATGGTCCGGCTGGACCAGCTCCGCAGCGGCGCCGAGTATGGCGACTGGGACAAGCCCATCGACATTGCGCTGGGTGGCGTGTTCGAGGGTGAGACCTGGGATGAGGCAGCGGCTGGTGTCTACGACGAGCGTTGGCGCGAGTCGCTGACCGAACTGGCGCGGCTGCGTGCCGATCGTCCGGGGACCACCTACATCCGCTTCGCGCACGAGATGAACGGCGACTGGTACCCCTGGGCCGTGCGGGCCGATGACGTCGAGGCCTTCATCGAGGCCTGGAAGCGGTTCCGCGGGCTGCAGGAGGAGATCTTCCCGGATGCACAACTCGTGTTCGCCGTCAATCGCGAGTCGGTGGACAACGGGGTCGACTGGCGCCTGACGTTCCCGGGGACGGACTACGTCGACGTCCTGGGAGTCGACTACTACAACCAGAACGACTACGTGGACACGGCAGCCGAGTGGAGCGCGTCCCTGGAGGCGACCGCTGAGGACGGCTCCCCGGAGGGGCTGGCGCGGCATCTGGAGTTCGCGCGCAGTGTCGGGCTGCCCCTCGCGGTGCCGGAGTGGTCCGGCGTTGCCGACGAGGGCGACTCCCCGGCGTTCATCCGGGGGATGTTCGAGTTCTTCCGCGAGCACGCAGGCACCCGACCCGGTGAGCTGCTGTACGAGATCCAGTTCAACGTGGACCAGAACGACTCGCGGTTCCAGCTCTACGGGGCCGGCTCGAGGATGCCTGAGTCGTCGGAGGCCTACCAGCAGAGCTGGTGAGTCCGGGCAGCGGGTGGGCGCCCATCCCTTGGCCGCGTGCGCAGGATGGGTCAGTTCTCCGGGGAGAGCATTCCCTGCTCGACGCCCCAGCTGCGGGTGTCCGAGGCGAGCTCGGCCCAGTTCCGCCCAGGGGAGAGCAGTCCTACCTCCATGTGCGTCGCCAGGTTGGGGTCGGCGGCCACGAAGAGTCGACGCCGCGTGGGCCGGCGATGGGAGCGGAGGTTCGTCGCGAGCAGGAACGGGGCGAGCGCCGCGGAGCGCACTCGTTCCCTCGGGCCGCCGGGGGAGAGACCGATGAGTGCCCGGGCCTGCTCCGTGTAGGAGTGGGGGGCGAAGCCCTGCAGCACCAGGCAGGTGTCGTGGTCCCGGAGCATGTTCCGGTGAGGGACCATGCAGAAGCGGAAAACGCCGAGGTCCTCGGTCAGTGCTCCGACGCGTGCTCCGAAACTGCTGGTGGTGCTCTGGATCCGCGACCAGTGCTGATCGCCCACCGTCCAGGGCGCCTGATTCCGCCAGCCGGACGGGTCTCGGAGGTCCGGTTCGTCGTCCCGCTTGGCCGGCCGGGACGGCGTGGACGCGTACAGGGCGAAGTACTCCGCCTCAGGGATGCGCTCCGCCGCCGCACTCAGGTCGCGCAGCGCGGACGGCAGGTAGAGGTAGTCGTCCTCGCTGAACCACACGAGGTCCTCGGGGGCCCAGCGCCCCGACGTCGCCTGCGCGAGTGCCGCCCGGTAGGACCCGCGCATGCCCAGACCCGGTAGTTCGACGATCTCGCCGGTGGCCTGCATGAGCCGGAGCCGGTCGTCAGGGATGGGGCCGTCGTTGAGGTAGACCACCTCGACGTCGAGTTCTCCCGCCGCCCGGATGAACGACACGAGGCCCAGGAGCTTGCCGTAGAACTCCGGTCGGTCCTTGCGGTTCTCCCCGCCGTGCGAGCGGTAGATGACTCGCAGTGCCACGCGGTCGCCCCTCTCACCCACGGACGGTGCCTCGCCGGCACTCGCCGACCCGGCGGGTCCGCGGAATCGTAGCGAGGTGGCGTCCGGGTCCCGGGCCGGGGGCGTCGCCGTCTCGCGTCGCGCCATCGATGCAGGCATCCCTCGCGGAGATCGGGCTGATCGCGTCGTCACCCGTGAGGACGACACGACCGCGACTAGGCGTCCCACCGTGCTCACGCATCGAGACAGACCGCCGCGTGTCGGCGCACGAACGGGTGACGAGGAGAAGCAGTGGCTCCGCCAACTGATCCTCTTCGATTACGTTCTGCGACGGCTTCAGGTGGCTGCGCGACGTGGTCCGTGCCGGTCGCCCCGGCCGTGAGGTGGTCGCAGGCCGGTGGCGTCCGGGTACCGCCTCGCTCCTAGCCGCACGCCGGTGTCGAGGCACCGAGAAGGGGGGACCGAGTGGTCAGCAGCGTCGACATCCGGCCGGACGGTCAGCGAGACGCCGGGGTCCGGGACCTCGTCCCGGCGACGGTCGATCCGACGGCGGGCTGGTCGAAGCTGGCTCGCTTCGGCATCGCTCCTCTGCTGCTGGCGCTGGACCTGCTCGCGGTGGCCGGTGGCGTCCTGGGTGCCGAGTTCTTCGGGGTGCGGGTCGGAGCCGACTCGCCGGCCCGCAAGACCCTGGTGTTCGGGCTGATCCTGGTGGTCCTGTTCGTCAGCGCGGGCCTGTACCGCTCGAGGCTCTCCCTGTCCGTGCTGGATGACCTGCCGAAGGTCGCCGGACGGTGGCTGGCTGCGGCCGGACTGGCGATCCTGGCTCAGGTCCTCTGGTCGGGCGCGGTGTGGAAGGGCTACATCGTCAACTGGCGGTTCTTGTGGGGCGCCATCACGATCGGGGTCCTGATCGTCGCGCTGCGTGCGATCGGGTACAGCATCGTGCGGCGCCTCAGGCTCAGGCGCTTCGTCGCCCACCGCACCCTCATCCTCGGCGCCGGGAGCGTGGGCAACCAGATCGCCGACATCCTCGCGTCGCACGCGGAGTACGGGCTCCACCCCATCGGCTTCCTGGATGCGGATCCCCGGGCTGCCGATCGACACGCGGACCTCCCGGTGCTCGGTGGCCCGGAGGCGCTCACGTCCGTGCTGAGCCGGTTCGGCGTGCACAACGTGGTGGTGGCGTTCTCGTCGATGAAGGAATCCCAGATGGTGGGCCTGATCCGGACCTGCGACCGCTTCCGGTGTGAACTGTTCGTCGTTCCCCGGCTCTTCGAGCTCCACCACGTCGATGGTGACACCGACAATGCCTGGGGTCTCCCGCTGGTGCGCCTTCGGCGCGCCACCTACCGAACCCGGCAGTGGCGGGTGAAGCGGGTGTTCGACGTGCTGATGTCCGGGTTCGCACTGCTGCTGCTGCTGCCGGTCCTCGTCGTCATCGCGCTCGCGGTGCGCCTCGATGGCGGCCCGGGGATCTTGTTCCGCCAAGAGCGAGTGGGGGTCGACGGTCGCCACTTCCAGGTCCTGAAGTTCCGGTCGCTCCGGCCGGCGAGCGAGGACGAGTCGGCGACGACCTGGAACGTGGCGCACGACAAGCGGCTGAGCCCCGTGGGCCGTTTCCTGCGCAAGACGTCGTTGGACGAGCTGCCGCAGCTGTTCAACGTGCTCCGCGGCGACATGAGCCTGGTCGGTCCCCGTCCGGAACGGCCGCACTTCGTCCACCAGTTCCAGGAGACGTACCCGAGCTACCACGCGCGGCACCGGGTCCCCTCGGGCCTGACGGGGTGGGCGCAGGTGCACGGGCTGCGGGGTGACACGTCGATCCTCGACCGTGCGCGATTCGACAACTACTACATCGAGAACTGGTCGCTTTGGCTCGATGTGAAGATCATCCTCCGCACCGTCAGTGCCGTTCTCCGAGCTGCCGGGGGGTGACGTCCGCGCTGCGGCCGCCTGACCGGTAAAGCACGTGCGTTCAGGAGGCCGCAGCGGAGTCCGGAGCCGTACCGGTGACCAGCATGAGTCGGGTCAGAGGGCGGGGCGCTCCAGGCCGCAGCGGCACGCGTAGAGAACCGAGCCGCTGAACGGGTCGTCGATCCGGGTCCGGAAACGGTGGACGTGAGCCCGCGGGCGCGACGGGGAGCTCGGCGTCGCCGGGCGGGTGACGGAGGTCGGCACGACACGGGGGGTGGGCCCGGTCGGCGGCGGGCCGGCCAACGGACGCCGTCGGGACGGCGAACTCGACGCCACGGTCGTCCCCCGGGTGGGGGACGTGGGCATCCGGACGGCTACATCCCCGGCCGGACGACTCCGCAGCGGCAGCGGTGGAGCGAGGCCCCGCTGAACGGGTCGTCGCCCAGCCGCCGCCACCGGTGGAGGTGCAGGTGCTCCGGGAGCGACGACCGCACGGCGCGGAGGATCGGGGTCACGTGCCCAGTGTGCGGCCCCGTTCGCAGGAATGGCCATGATGGCGGGCCCGGGGGCCCGCCATCATGGCCGTATCGGCGGGCGGGGTCAGCGGGTGGCGGCGAGCACCTGCTCGGCCTGGCGCCCGGTGAGCCGCTGGTGGCTCTCCCGCTGCTCGGCGAAGTCCGACTGCAGGGCGTCGGCGAGGACGATCGCCGGGTCGACGGTCTCGGTCTCGATCGCTGTGGTCTGCGTCATGACCAGCACGCTAGGGCCCGCGGGCGCGACGCGGGGCCGGACACGACCGGGACGAGGTGACGCCTTCGTGACGTTCCGTCCCACCCGGCGCTCAGGCGGGGCTGGCCACCGGGCGGCCCAGGGCGGCCTCCAGCCAGGCGTCGGTCCGCCGGGCCCAGGTGCGCTCGGCCGCCCACGCCACCCGGGCCGCCGCCCAGCCGGCCGGCTCCTCCCCGGCGGCGACCATCGCCGCGGCCAGCTCCGCCGCGGATGTGGCCACGGCGACGTGCGGGGGAGCGTCGCTGGAGAGCTCCAGGTGGCCGGCGGTCGCGACCACCGGCACCCCGCGCGCGCAGTAGTCGTAGCTCTTCATCGACGACTGGCCCAGCGCCACGCTGGGGAGGTCGGGCACCAGGGCGACCGCGGCGGCGTCGAGCACGCCGGCCAGCCGCTCGCGGGGCAGCAGGCCGTGGTGGCGGAACCGGCCGGGGAACTCCCGGGTCAGCGCCAGGAACCGCTCCCGGGCCGGCCGGGCGCGCAGCGAGAACACCAGCTGTCCGTACACGTCCAGCGTCCAGTCCGGCAGCGCGGTGAGCACCGCCCGGACCAGGTCGACGTCGAACCGCTCGGCGATGCTGCCGACGTACACCGCCGACCGGGGCACCCGGCCCACCGTGCGCGGCGCGGACAGCAACGCCTCGTCGGTGCCGTTGGGCACGACCACCGGCGTCCGCCCGGGGAACAGCCCGGCCAGCACCTGGTTGACCACGACCACCTCGTCGGCCTCGTCGGCGACCCGGCGCAGCTGGTCGGGCAGGCCGCGGGCGTGCGGGAGCAGCCGGGCCCAGTCGTCGGTGCAGTCGAACACCACCCGGCCCGGCAGGCCGCGCGCCGCCCGCCAGTCCCAGGGCAGCTGGAGCACGGTCAGCTCCGGGTCCCAGCCCGAGCGGCGCAGGAAGGCGCCCAGCAGCGCGGCGTCGCCGACCTCGGCGGTGCGGCTGCGCGAGCCGGGCAGCACGGTGGAGCGCTCGGTCACCTCGACGCCGGGAGCCGCCGGCCGGAAGTGCCCGCGGAGCAGGTGCCGGGCCCAGCCGCCGGCATCGGCGCGGACCCGCCGCCAGTCGGCCGGGGGCTGCACGAAGCGCACGGCGCTGCCGCGGTGCACCAGCTCGGCGGCGATCATCTGCTCGCGGCGGATCGCCGGGTGCCACGGGTCCTTGGCGACGAAGCCGACGGTGCCGGGGGCGGGGTGCCCGGTCAAGGCCGGCTTGCTGTCGTCCGCACGCCGCCGACCCTACGAGCACCCCCATCGCGCCGCTCTGCAGACTGTCCCGGTGCGCCTCCCCCCGGCCGTGGTCGACCGCCTGCCGCTGCCGGCCAAGCGGGGCGTGCTGTTCCGGCGGGCGCACGGGCGCTGGCCGCCCCGGGTGCCGCGGACCTTCACCGAGAAGGTCAACTGGCGGGTCGTGCACGACCGGCGCCCGCTGATCGGTCAGCTGGGCGACAAGCTCGCGATGAAGGCCTACGCCGCCGTCGTGCTGCCCGCGCTGCGCATCCCGCGGGTGCTCTGGACCGGCACCGACGTCGCCGGCCTGGCCGGGGCCGACCTGCCCGGCCGCTGGGTGCTCAAGCCCAACCACGGCACCATGCGCGTGCACCTGGGCGGTGGGCGGCCCGACGTCGAGCAGCTGCGCCGGGTCACCGCCGGCTGGCTGGACGAGCCGCTGTACCGGACCCGCGGCGAGTGGGTCTACTCGCAGGCCCGGCGGGTGCTGCTGGTCGAGGAGTTCCTCGGGGCGGGCGAGCCGCCGGCCGACGTCAAGCTGCTGGTGTTCGGCGGCCGGGTGCGCCTGGTGCAGGTCGACACCGGCCGTTTCGGTGACCACCGGCGGCGGCTGTACACCCCCGACTGGACGCCGGTCGACGTCGACGAGGAGGTCGCGCCCGGCCCGGTCACCGCGCCGCCGGCGTCCCTGGACGAGCTGACCCAGGTCGCCGAGGCGCTGGGTGCGGCCTTCGACTTCGTCCGGGTCGATCTCTACGACGTCGACGGCGAGGTGTGGTTCGGCGAGCTCACGCCCTACCCCGGCGGCGGGCTGGACCGCTTCGACCCGGCGCTGGACGCGCAGCTCGGTGCGGCGTGGCAGCTGCCGGCCCGGTCAGCGGTGCGGGCGCGCCAGTAGCTCGTCGGCGGAGCGGGTGTTGACCACCCGGTCGGCGGTCACCCCGCACTCGACCGCGCGGGTGCAGCCGAAGTCCTGCCAGTCCAGCTGACCGGGGGCGTGCGCGTCGGTGTCGATGGCGAACTCGCACCCCAGCTCGACGGCGAGGGTCAGCAGCCGGCGGGGCGGGTCGAGCCGCTCGGGCCGGGAGTTGATCTCCACCGCCGTCCCGGCCTCGGCGCAGGCCCGGAACACCGCCTCGGCGTCGAAGTCGCTCTCGGGGCGCGGCTTCTGGGTGCCGTTGCGCTGCCGCCGGCCGATCACCAGCCGGCCGGTGCAGTGCCCCAGCACGTCGGTGTGCGGGTTCGCCACCGCCGCGAGCATCCGCTCGGTCATCTGCTCCCGCGGCGCCCGCAGCTCGGAGTGCACGCTGGCGACGACGACGTCCAGCCGCCCCAGCAGCTCGTCGGTCTGGTCGAGCGACCCGTCGGCGAGGATGTCGCACTCGATCCCGGTGAGGACGCGGAAGGGCGCCAGCTCCTCGTTCAGCGCCGCCACCACGTCCAGCTGCTGCTCCAGCCGCTCGGGGCTCAGCCCGTTGGCGACGGTCAGTCGGGGGGAGTGGTCGGTCAGCGCCAGGTACTCGTGGCCCAGCGCGATCGCCGTCTCGGCCATCTCCCGGATCGGGCTGCCGCCGTCGGACCAGTCCGAGTGCGCGTGCAGGTCGCCCTTCAGCGCGGCCCGCAGCGCGGCGGCGTCGTCGGCCAGGGGCGCCAGCTCGGCGTGCGCGTCCTCGAGCCGCTGCAGGTAGGCCGGCACCCCACCGCGGTGCGCCTCGGTGACGACGGCGGCGGTCTTCTCCCCGACGCCCTTGAGATCGGTGAGCGTGCGGGTGCGGACGCGGCGGTCGAGCTCGGCGTCGTCGAGGCCGGCGACGACGGTCGCCGCGGTGCGGAACGCCTGCACCCGGTAGGACGGCTCGCGGGCGCGCTCCAGGAGGAAGGCGATCCTCCGGAGCGCGCCCGCGGGGGTGAGCTGGTCGGTCAGCGCTTCGTCTTCTTCGACTGCTTGGCCGCGCGCTTCTGCGCCTTGGCGGCCCGCTTCGAGGCCCGCTCGTAGCTGGCCTCGGCGCCGTGCACCGCCTTCTCCGCGCTGCGCCGGGCCCACCAGCCCACCGAGGGCCGGCCCTCGGTGTCCACGGCGGCGATCAGCAGCCCGCCGAGCAGGCCGGCGTTCTTCAGGAAGTTCGACAGCTGCCCGAAGCGCTCCTCCGGGTCCTCGTGCTCCCAGAAGCGGTGGCCGGCCAGGGTGGTGAACACCGTCGAGCCGGCCAGGGTCAGGGCGGAGACCCGCGGCAGGCGGCCGATGGCGAAGAGGCTGCCGGCGCCCACATGCACCCCGGCGTTGATCTTCACCCACTGCTCGACGTCCCGGGGGACCTCGATCGGGAGCTGCTTGTCGGCGACCTCGGTGAGCTGCTCGACGACCGGGGTGGCCCCGGGCACCCGGGTCGACGGGTTCCGGAGGGTGTCGATCCCCCCGTAGATGAACGACGACGCGAGCAGCGGGCGGGCTATCCGGCGGACCAACATCTGCGACCTCTTCCCATCGGTGACGTGGCAGGAGCAGTGCCCTGGACGATGCCGGGGCAACCTCTGCGTTGGGACCGTAGTGAGAAGTGCGCTGCTCTGCCGAACGAGCCCGACGGAGCGGCTGGCTGGCCGGGGGGTCAGCGGGTGACGGCGCCTGGCGCGTGCGCGAGGACGTCGGCCACGTACAGCGGCTCGTCCGAACGCCAGGGGAGGTCGGGGTCTGCCTCGTGGCGGTCGGCCGCCGAGATCCCCCGGCCCAGCACCACGCCCACCCCGAGGGCAGCTGTCAGCCATGTCACTGCGACCACCGCGACGATCATGCTTCCTTTTCTAGTGGTCGAGGTCTGCCGCCCATCTGCTCTGGGTGGCACACATGTTGCCGAGGTGGTCGGTTCGTCGTTGGCATGTGGACTTCTCGCGTTACGGGTGTGACGCAGGGGTGCGAATGGGGTTCGGCAGGAGCGCGGCGACTCCTCAGCGGGCGCAGTAGACGGTCAGCCGTGCACGCTTGGTGAAGACGAACTCGGTGGCCCGTTCACCCTGCTCGCCGTCGTAGGCGACCTGCTGCGGGCCGGACAGCGACCGCACCCGCAGCTCGGGCACCTGGCACTCCGCGTAGGAGCGGCTGTGCTCGCCGATCCCCAGCAGGGTGGCCAGCACCGCCCGGGTGCGGCCGAAGCGGAGGTCGGCGCGCAGGTACTGCACGTCCAGCAGCCCGTCCTCCAGGCGTGGTCGCCAGGCGGGGGAGAGTCCGCGCGGCACGTAGGCGCCGTTGCCGACGAACAGGATCCAGGCCGACACGCGCCGGCCGCCGAGCTCGAGCTCCACGGGGCTGCCGTGCCGGAGCACCTGCGCCGCGGCGACGGTCAGCGCCAGCCACCGGCCCAGCCGACCGGCCAGCCGGTCGCGCCGGCGGACCAGCTCCGGGTAGCTGCCGATGCTCGCGGTGTTGAGGAACGGCACGCCGTTGACCTCGGCGACGTCGACCTCGACCGCCGCGCCGCGCTCCACCGCCCCGGCCGCCTCCGGTGCGGTGGCCACGCCCAGGTCGCGGGCGAAGTGGTTGAGCGTGCCGGCCGGCACCACCGCCAGCGGCAGCCCGTGCGCGAGGGCGACCGCGGCGGCCGCGGCCACGCTGCCGTCGCCGCCGGCCACCCCCAGTGCCCGGGCCCGCCCGGACCGGGCGGCCGCGCCGAGCAGTTCGGTGACCCCCGCGTCCTCGGTCAGCTCGAGCACCTCCGCCGCCGGCAGCAGCTGCGCGATGTCCTCGGCCGGGCGGGAGCCGTCCCGGCCCGACCGGGGGTTGACCGCGATCACCAGGCCGGCGCCGTCGGGCAGCGCCGGGGCGTCGGCCGCCGGCCGGACCCGGGCGGGCTCGGTGGGCCGCACCGGCCACCAGTGCCGCCCGGCCAGTGCCAGCGTCGAGCCGACGGCGAACCCGGCGGCGACGTCGCCCGGGTAGTGCACGCCGACGTGCACCCGCGAGTACCCGACGCCCAGCGCCACCGGGGCGAGCAGCGCGCCGAGCGCGGGGCGCTCCAGTGCCACGCCGGTGGTGAACGCCGCCGCCGAGGCGGCGTGCCCGCTGGGGAACGAGGGCGTGCGCGGCGCCCGCTGGAGGGTGCGCGAGGTGGCGACGCCGGCCGGGTCGGGCCGCACCCGGCCGAACAGCCGCTTGAGGACCAGGTTCACCAGGGCGCTCGTGACCAGCTGTGACCCCACGCCCCGGACGGCGGCCCGCCGGAGCCGCCCGGGGCGCAGACCGAGCAGGGCGGCGAGGCCGAGCCACAGCACGCCGCGGTCGGCGGTGGTGGACAGCCGGCGCAGCCACCGGTCGGCCGACGTGGCGGGCAACCGGCCGATCCGGGCGTGCAGCGCGGCGTCCCAGGCCAGGGGTGGGAAGGTGCTCGGCCGGTCGGCCGGCCGGGGCCCGCCGCGAGCGCGTGGGCGGCGGGAGGCGGGGAGGTCCGCCATCAGGTGCGCTGGCGGGCCCGGTAGGCGGCGACGGTGGAGCGGCTGGCGCAGGTGTTGGAGCAGTACCGGCGGCTGGCGTTGCGCGAGGTGTCGACGTAGACGTCGGCGCACCCGTCGGCCGAGCACACCCCCAGCCGGCGCCAGCCGTGCTGCACCACGACCTGGGACAGGCCCATCGCGACGGTCGTGGTCAGCTGCTCGACCGCGTCGGCGTCGGGCCGGGCGTAGTGCAGGTGCAGCTCGCCGTCGTGGTCGGTGGCGTAGGGCCGCGGCGAGGCGAGGGCGAGCAGGGCGTTGAGCCGCTGCTTGACCGCCTGCTCGCCGTCGGCCAGCGCCACCTCGCGCACCAGGGCGGACGTGCGGGCCACCTCCGCGGCCTCGTCGGGGGTGAGGTCGAGCGCGGTGCCGTCGGTGAACCACTCGTCGTGGGCGCTCAGGAACGCCTGCACACCGGCCGGGTCCTCGACCGCTGCGTTGGCCAGGTCGATGGCCAGTTCGACAGCCGTTGACCCGTAGGTGTCGTAGTTCATTTGACTCCCTACCCCATCGGTCCGTAACCTCCGAAATCTGTAGGCGGTCAACGTCTGTTCGACCCCTACGGATTCCCTGCCTCGCACGACCCCGAAGTGAGCAGAGCCATGCGTTCGTACCTCGCCGTGTGGCGGCTCCCGTCCGCCCCCGTGCTGTTGCTGGCCGGGTTCGCCGGCCGGCTGCCGTCGTCCATGATCCCCCTCGCGCTGCTGCTCATGGTGCAGCGGCAGACCGGCTCCTACGCGGTCGCCGGTGGGGTGTCGGCGATGTTCGGGATCGCGACGGCCGTGATGGCCCCGGTGCTCGGCCGGCTGGCCGACCGTCGCAGCCCGCGGCGGGTGCTGCTCGTGCAGGCCGTCGTCCACCCCGTGCTGCTCGGGGCGGGGGCCCTCGTGGTGCTCGGCGGGGCCCCGGTGTGGGCGATGCTGCTGGCCGCCGCCGGGATCGGCGCCAGCACGCCGCTGGTGTCGGGCACGGTGCGCGCGCTGTGGTCGCGGGTCGACCCGCGCGTGCGCCCGACCGCCTACGCGCTGGACGCCACCGCGACCGAGCTGGTGTTCGTCGCCGGCCCCACGCTCGTCGCCGCGCTCACCTTCCTCGCCCGCCCGTCGGTCGCCCTCGCCGTGGCCGGCGTGCTCGGGGTGGCCGGGGCGCTGGGCATCGCGACCAGCCGGGCGATGCGCGCCTGGCGGCCGGTGGCCGCCGACGGCCCGCGCCGGCTGTTCGCCACCGTCACCACCCCGGGCATGCCGCGGGTGCTGCTCAGCGGCACGGCGCTGATGGTCGGCATCGGCGCCCTCGAGGTCGCGGTTCCGGCGTTCGCCTCGGCCGCCGGCAGCCCGGGGATGTCCGGGGTGCTGCTCGCGGTGTGGGCCCTCGGCTCGTCGCTGGGCGGCCTCTGGTTCGGCGCCCGGGTGCTGAGCGTCTCGCTGCCCCGCCAGTACCGCTGGGGGATGCTCGGCATCACCCTCGGACTGGCGCCGCTGGCCGCCGTGTCGAGCCCGTGGCTGCTCGGCGTGCTGCTCTTCCTGGGCGGGACGGCGATCGCCCCCACGCTGACCGTGCAGAGCTCGCTGGTCGGGGCGATCGCCCCGGCGTCGGCGACCACCGAGGCCTTCACCTGGCTCTCCACCGTCTCCTTCGGCGCCTCGGCGATCGGGGCGGCCGCCGGCGGTGCGCTGATCGAGACCTCGGCCGGGGTGTCCGGCGCGCTGGTCCTCGCCACCGCGGCGGCGGGGGTCGCGGTGGCGGTCACGCTGCTGCCGGGGCGTCGTCCGTCGGTGCCCGCGGCGCCGCGGCGGGACGTCGTCCCCGCCTGAGGGGCACCTGCTGGACAGTCGTGCTCTGCCCACCCCGGGTGGGCAGAGCGCGAAGGCGGCTCTCCGGAGTCGTCCTGCGGAGAGTCGTGGTCTGTCCGCGGGTGGTGGGCAGACCGCGAAGGCCGCCTCCCCGGTGTTCCTGCGTGGCGGGTCGTGGTATGCCCACAGGTGGTGGGCAGACCACGACTGTGCGGGAGGCGGTCCTGTCGGGGAAGGTGGTCGGCGGACCCCCGTTGGGACTCCCCGTGAGGCGCTGGTAGCCTTCTTTCTCGGTGGTTCCGGGGTAACTCGGAATCCGGGAGGCTTCGCCTAGTCCGGTCTATGGCGCCGCACTGCTAATGCGGTTTGGGGTAACCCCCCATCCCGGGTTCAAATCCCGGAGCCTCCGCGCAACAACTGAACACAGGCACCCGTAGCTCAACGGATAGAGCATCTGACTACGGATCAGAAGGTTAGGGGTTCGAGTCCCTTCGGGTGCACGTCTGGTTGAGACAGCGCACGGCCCCGTTCTCCTCGGAGAGCGGGGCCGTTCGTCCGTCCGGCCCCCTCGCGAGGCCGCTGCGGCACATGACGGTCGCGTTGCGATCCCCGCATCCACGCATCCCCACCCCTCCTGGTGAGCAGTGCAGTCGGGTTCGGTGGGCGCCCGCCCACTCGCCGAGGCGCCGGGGGTGTCGGTCATCGCCAGGGAGTCGCAGCCGTGGCTGCTGCCGGACGTCGAGCCCGCGCGCGGGCGTCGCCGGGCTCCCGGCGGGGTGCTGCTGCGCCTGCTGCTGGCCGTCGTCCTGGCCGGTGGGCTCGTGGCCGGCGTGCTCGCCCCGTGGCTGGCCGGCGTCGGCATCGCCGCCAAGCAGGGCGGTGCGCTGGTGCAGCCGCTGGACGACCCGGCCGTCGACGACCGGCTGCCCGGCAACACCCGGGTGCTCGCTGCCGACGGCTCGCTGATCACCGAGTTCTACCGGCGCAACCGCACCCCGGTCCCGGGTGAGCAGATCGCCGAGGTGGCCAAGGACGCCCTCGTCGCGATCGAGGACGAGCGCTTCCGCGACCACCCCGGCGTCGACCCCCGCGGGCTGACCCGGGCACTGCTGCGCAACATCGCCGCCGGCGAGGTCTCCGAGGGCGGGTCGACGATCACCCAGCAGCTGGTCAAGCAGTTGCGGCTGCAGACCGCGCAGGACGCCGCCGGCCGCGCCGACGCCACCGCCGACACCCTCGGCCGCAAGCTCAGCGAGGCGCAGATCGCGCTGGCGCTCGAGGAGCGCTACACCAAGGACGAGATCCTCACCCGTTACCTGAACACCGTCTACTACGGCAACGGCGCCTACGGCATCGCCGCCGCCGCGCAGCGCTACTTCGCCACCACCGCCGACCAGCTCACCGCCGCGCAGGGGGCGCTGCTGGCCGGACTGGTCCGCAGCCCCTCGCTCTACGACCCGGTGACCGCCCCCGAGCGGGCGCTCGCCCGGCGCGACCTGGTGCTGACCCGGATGGCCGAGGTCGGGCTGCTCGACCCTGCCGCCGCCGAGGCCGCCCGCGCCGAGCCGCTCGGCATCGTCGACGGCGGCACCCCGCCCAACGGCTGCACCGACGCGCGGATCGGCGGCTTCTTCTGCGGCCACCTGCTCGACGAGTTGGCCGACCGCTACGGCCTCACCCCCGACCGCCTGCAGGCCGGCGGGCTCACCATCCGCACCACCTTGGACCCCGCGCTGCAGCAGGCCGCCGACGCCGCCGTCCGGCAGGAGCTGGACACCACCGACCCGCGGGCCGGCATCTTCGTCGCCGTCCAGCCGGGCACCGGGCGGGTGCTGGCGATGGCGGTCAACCGCGAGTACGGCCTGGACGAGAGCGATCCCGCGCAGACCACCGTCGTCCTCCCCTCCGTCGCGGGCCAGGGCACCGGCTCCACCTACAAGGTGTTCACCGCGGTCGCCGCGATGGAGGCCGGCTACGGCCTCGACCTGGAACTGCGCACCGACGATCCGTACGTCTCCAGCGTCTACCGGGACGGCGACGAGCCCTACGACGTGCAGAACGCCGGCCGTTTCCCGGCCCGGCTGGACATGGAGGAGGCGCTCTACCGCTCCTCCAACACCTACTTCCTGGCGCTGGAGGACCTGCTCGGCAGCGTCGAGGGGCCGGTGCGCGTCGCCCAGCGGATGGGCCTGCGCAGCCTCGACCCGGTGGCCGACCAGGTCGTGGCAGAGAACCGCGGTTCGTTCACCTTCGGCGCCGAGCCGACCAGCCCGCTCGCCCTCACCAACGCCTACGCCACCCTCGCCGCCGGCGGCACCGCCTGCCGCCCGCTGCTGGTGGAGGAGGTGCTCGACCGCACCGGCCAGCCGCTGACCGGCCCGGAGGGCCAGCCCCTCGGCGGGCAGCCCGAGTGCACGCCCGAGGCGATCGCACCGGGCATCGCCGCCACGGTGAGCCAGGCGCTGCGCAAGGACGTCGAGCCGGGCCACCCGGGCCAGACCGGTCGCCGGGCGTACGTGCCCGGCCACGAGATCGCCGGCAAGACCGGCACCTCGCAGGACAACTACTCGGCGACCTTCGTCGGGTACACGCCCGAGTTCGCGGCCGGGGTCATGGTCTACGACCCGCGGGAGAACCGGGACGTCGGCAGCTTCGGCGGCGGCATCCCGGCGACGATCTGGCGGGAGGCGATGACACCGGTGCTCTCCGGCCGTCCTGCCGCGCCCTTCCCGCCGGCCGACCCGGAGTACCTGCGCGGCGCGAGCGCCGAGGTCCCCCGTGGCTGCGTCGGCAACGGGGCGACCGCCTGCCGGTCGCTGCTGGCGGAGGCGGGCTACGAGCCGGTGCGCCGGGTCGTCGACGCCGCGGTGCCGGCCGGCCGCGTCGTGGGGCTCCGGCCCGCCGCCGGGACGCCGGTGCCGCCCGGGCAGCAGGTCGTGCTGCTGGTGAGCAACGGCGCCCGGTACAGCCCGCCGCGCCCGACGCCGACCCCGGAACCAGCTCCCGAGCCGGACCCCGCTCCTGCCCCGGAACCAGCTCCCGAGCCCAGCCCCGAGCCCGCGCCGGAGCCGACGCCTACGCCGGAGCCCAGTCCGGAGCCCGCGCCGGAGCCGACGCCTACGCCGGAGCCCAGTCCGGAGCCCGCGCCGGAGCCGACGCCTACGCCGGAGCCCAGTCCGGAGCCCGCGCCGGAGCCGACGCCTACGCCGGAGCCCAGTCCGGAGCCCGCGCCGGAGCCGACGCCTACGCCGGAGCCCAGCCCCGAGCCCGCGCCGGAACCGACGCCTACGCCGGAGCCGAGCCCGGAGCCCAGCCCCGAGTTGGAGCCCAGCCCCGAGCCCGAGCCCGGCCCCGAGCCAGAGCCCAGCCCCGAGCCGGAGCCCGAGCCGAGCCCGGAACCGGAGCCCGAGCCCAGCCCGGAACCGGCTCCGGGACCCGCGCCGACCGCTGCGCCGGGCGAGGGGCAGTCGCCGGGTGAGTGATCGGAGCTGGCGGGCGGGGGGCCGGTCCTGACGGTCTGGCCGCGTTGGTCGGTCCCTCCAGCAGTGGAGGGCCATTGGTAGCCGGCTTCCCCCGCCCGCAGCCGACTGTGACTCAGACCACACTCGGACGTCAAGAGCGTGACGGCGTGCCGTCCGCGCCACGCGGGACGACGATCACCGACACCGGGGCGGCGCGCACGATCGTCGTCGCCGTCGACCCGAGGAAGACCCGGGCCAGCGGGCCCAGTCGCGACGAGCCGACCACCAGCACGTCACCCGACTCCCACGGCACGGCCGCCACCGCCCCCGCCCAGCCGGTCCCGCGGGCCAGGATCGTCTCCGGGGCAGACCCCGGGCCCGCCCAGCTGCCGACGACCTCGTCCAGCGAGCCGCGCGCCTGCCCTGCCCACTCCTCGCTCACCAGCTGCTCGACCCGCAGCCCGGTCTCCGAGGGCAGCATCGCGGCTCGCTCGGGCACGAAGGTGACCATCCGCACCGGCACGCCCCAGCGTTCGGCCGCCGCCCGGGTGGTGGCCAGCGCCTCGCGTGAGCGCGCCGTCCCCGCCCAGGCGCAGGTCAGCCGGGTCGGCGGCCCCTGGCAGACCCAGTCCCGCGGGGCCAGCGCGAGCGGCACCGGCGAACTGTGCAGCAGCCGCTCGGCCACCGATCCCGCGGAGAACCGGCCCGGCGACGCCGCCGCGGCCGCACCCAGCACGAGCAGCCGCGCCCGGTACCGGTGCACCGCCTCGACCAGCCCCGCGGGCACCGACGCCCCCGGCACGACCGCGGTGCGCACGTCGTCCACCCCGGCGCGGCGCAACCCGGTCACCGCCTCGGCCTGGCGGGTCGCGGTCAGCGCCGCCCGCCACTGCCGGTACTCCCGGTCGATGCGGGAGGCGATCGCGCTGATCGGGCCCGGCGGCACCACGGTCGCCACGACGGCGGGGGAGTCCTCGGCCAGCGCGAGCCCGGCGGCCAGCTGGAGCGCGGCGTCGTCCCCGGTGCCGTGCTCGGCGGCCTCCCAGCCCAGCAGCACCGTCATCGCGTCGTCGTCCGGAGCGCGGAGTGGGTGCGGGCGTAGGTGACGTAGAGGACGGCGGCGATCGTCAGCCAGCCGGCGAACAACAGCCAGGTCGTGGCCGACAGCCCGGTGATCAGGTACAGGCAGAACGCCACCGACAGCACCGGCACCACCGGGTAGCCGGGCACCCGGAAGCCGCGCGGCAGGTCGGGCCGGGTGCGCCGCAGCACGACCACCCCCACCGAGACGACGGAGAACGCGACGAGCGTGCCCATGCTGGTCAGGTCGACGAGGAAGTCCAGCGGCAGGAAGCCGGCCAGTGCGGCGACGAACGCCGCCACCGCGACGGTGCCGCGCAGCGGGGTGAGCGTGCGCGGGTCGACCCGGCTGAACAGCGGGGGCACCATCCCGTCGCGGCTCATCGTGAACAGGATGCGGGTCTGCCCGTACATCGTCACCAGCGTCACCGAGAAGATCGACACCACCGCTCCGGCAGCCAGCACGATGCCCGGCCAGCTCGACCCGGTGACCCGCTCGAGGATCACCGCGAGCCCCGCCTCCTGGCCGGCGAACTCCCCGGCCGGCTGCGCACCGACCGCGGCCACGGCCACCAGCAGGTAGGCGACGGTGACGACGACGAGCGCGCCGATGATCGCCAGCGGCAGGGTGCGCCGCGGGTCGCGGACCTCCTCACCGGCGGTCGAGACGGCGTCCAGCCCGATGAAGGAGAAGAAGATCGACGACGCCGCGACGCTGATCCCCGCGGCGCCGAGCGGAGCGAACGGGGTGAGGTTGCCGCCGTCGAAGCCGCTGAAGGCGATGACGACGAACAGCAGCAGCACGGCCACCTTGACCGCCACCATCACCGCGTTGGCGCGGGCCGACTCACTGGCACCGCGCACCAGCAGCAGCGAGCACAGGGTGACCAGCACGATCGCCGGCAGGTTGACCACCCCGCCGGCACCGGGGGACGCGGACAGGGCCTCGGGGATGCGCGCGCCGAGGACGTCGTCGAGGAGCTGGTTCAGGTACTCGCTCCAGCCCACCGACACCGCCGCGGAGCTGACCGCGTACTCCAGCAGCAGGCACCAGCCCACCACGTAGGCGACGACCTCACCGAGGGTGGCGTAGGCGTAGGAGTACGAGCTGCCCGCCACCGGGATGCTGGAGGCGAGCTCGGCGTAGCAGAGGGCGGTGAAGCCGGCGGTCACCGCGGCGATCACGAAGCTGACGATGACCGCCGGGCCGGCCTCGGGCACCGCCGTCGACAGCACGAAGAAGATGCCGGTGCCGATGGTGGCGCCGATGCCGAAGCTCATCAGCTGCAGCGGACCGATCCGGCGGGCGAGCTCCCCCTCCCCGTCGGCGTCCGCCAGCGACACCGGCTTGCGCCGGAACAGCTGGGCGCGCAACGAGGGGGCGGTCACCAGGGAACTGTGCCGCCTCCGCGCTGCGTCGACCACCGCAGGCGTCAGGGGCGGCGGACGAGGACCTCCGGGGTCAGCTGGTCGACGGCGGTGTGGCCGGTCAGGCCCAGGGTGAGGTCGAACTCCCCGAGCACGTCCTCGACCACCTGGCGCACGCCGGCCTCCCCGGCCAGGCCCAGCCCCCACACCCACGGCCGGCCCA